>NZ_CP123640.1 GCF_029889745.1 Ligilactobacillus faecis | reverse complement strand
CACTATATAAAAAAAACGCCCTGAATAGGACGCTTACATAACTAAGAAACTGGACATGGACCCCATTGACCACAAGATCCCAAATTAGACAAACCAGTACCTAATTTCCAACCCCAAATAAATCTACTTACAATACCCATATAACACCACTCCATTCTAATTTTTATTTAATCATACTCCAACCAAACAAAATATACAAACGCTTTATAATAAAATTACACAAAAAAAAGACAAAAGCCACGCAAAAACTAATAAAAACCTATCAAAAAACACCAACTCTTTATTGCTATATACTCTAAAATAATACGTCTGTAATATTAAAAAAATAAAAGTCACTAAATACAAAATTAGAGTTACCCAAATATTAACGAGACTGCCAAAAAACACCTCAAGCAACATCACTAATAACAAACACAAGTCATAAATCAATAACGTTTTTCTAACATGAAGCATCACCAATTCCACCTTTAACCATTCGTTTTTTATACAAATCTAGTACACTACTTCCTGACTCAAATTTAACAGAAGCAGCAAACTCTCTCAATTCCTGCAATTCACTCTCTAGCCTTTCCATTCGCTTTTTCCTAGCTAAAAAGCGCTCCATAAAGCTATTGAAAAGCGCAACTTTTTCTTTTTCTAACTCATCATCTTTCGTTTTCGTCTCGCTCACTTGCTTAGCGTACTCAAATATCAAATTCCGATCGAATACTTTTTCGCCTTTTTCGATTCTCATCTCGGACATCATTTCGATATAGTCCTTCAAAACTTTTTCAGTTACCGTACTCCGATTATTTTTCGGTAGCAGATTTTTCTTGTCGAATTCCGCCACCAACTTTTTCAAATTTTCAACATCTTTTTCACGCAAATAAACTGTTACTTGAGCCATACTCCCAACCTCCATTTTTCAAATATTTACGTATGCCCATTTCGCAGGTCACAGACTAAATCAAAGATTTCTGGTGAACTAGCGAAAAGAGCATAAGAGAAACTACCGGTAGACAAGCTACCGGGTTGGTAGTACCAACGTTTCTCGACCCGTGAAATAAACTCGTTTTTACAAACTATTACAAGCTGGGTTACAAGTTATTACAACCCTGAATTACAAATTCTTACAACCCTTATAAATTATATTTTAAACACAATTATAACATGAATTTAGAATATAATTTAATTATAATTCGAATATCGATATCTCAACGTCGAAGTATATACATCGAACTATTGACATCAAAAGCGATCGATACTTTTCTTGTAAAAGTATAACCCACTATACTTTACCTGCGTAAAGTGTGGGCTCTGCGAGGCTGTTTTTTTGCATAAGTCTATGCAAAAAAGTGGGTAGACTTTCAGCCTACCCACTAGCTCACTTTTTTATCAAAAAATATCGCTCGAATGATTGCTGATCTATTACGCAATCATTCCTGTAATTTTTCCCGAGCATCGAGCTCGAAAAAAATCAGCACTTTTTTCCCGAAAAAAGATGCCCAAAAAAGGGATACCGAATTTGGCAACTTGACCAATGACCAATGACCACCTAGGGGGGTGTCGTAGTACCCCCCCCTAAAATTGCTACTTTCTCTTACTCTCCCAAGGGATACAGCGAAATAGCTCAAACCGCTCACGTGAGCGGTTTGAGCTATCCGCAATCGCCGAAACCCTTGAGGCTCTAAGGATAACCAACGATTAAAAAAAACCGCTCACGTGAGCGGTTTTTGAGCGGTTTTAAACTATCATTTTCTTAAATATCGCCTTACAGTAGCTATGCTAATCCCTACTGTATCAGCGATTACAGCCTGTTTTATACCTTTTTTGCTCATATCTTTAACCTGAGCTATTTTGAGCGCTAATGAGCTCTCTTTTGAGCTACGATCAGATTTATTTTTTTGATAAATTGAATCTAACTGCTTATTGATAGCCAAAGTATTATGATTTACCGCAATATCAAACCAATCAAACTCCTTGTGACGTATGCAATACATGAGAAAATCATCGAAATTGTCTATCTTGCTATCACTGATAAACTCAATCATCTCACGAAGTTCTACACGCCTAGAACTCGAAGAAAGGGCGAAATACTCGTCTATATCAGCACCACAGTGGCAAACAATCTCATCTCGCTTGTACTGGTACTTCTCGGGGTTATCCATATGTATCAGATACCGCACTAACCCTTTTACGTTCGCCGTCTTTTGCGGTATAGGAGCATTTAGAGCGTCTGTAATCTCTTGTACTTGCTCAAAGCTCTTCTTACCGTCAAAAAACAAAATGATATGCCAGTGAGCCTTTTTGACTTCACCATCAGGGTTCACGTCCTTATCGTGGAGCGGGCTCTCTACCCAAGGAATGTGATAATCACTCAAAATATCTCGCCAGTTCTCAGGCGCACTCTCGGGATAGACTACAAAAGTCCATGTTCTAGCTCGTTGATCTTTATTTTTTGACATAATAAAAAGCCTCCTAGAACGCCTAATTTAAGGCTTTTGACCTAGAAAGCTTGCATTGCTCCCACTTTTTGAGTAGAATTATCACAAAGAAACGGACGGAAGAAGTTAGACTTCTCCCATACCAGTTTTGATTTTCTAGGCTACAGCTTACAGTCTCCAACCGCCAAATTGTCGACTGTAAGCTATTTTTTTGCCTTTTTACAGCGTTCTTTTTATTTTAGGGTAATTATACCCCACGCATCTAAAAACGTCCAGAAACGCTCCTACAGCATTTTAAAGGCATACCTTTGCATACCTAGTTACAAATTTTTACAAGTACATCTCTCAATAGCTCTAAAATCGTTTCTAAGCCATCTTAGATCTCTACGTGGGTTTCACCCACACCCACAAGCTGAGCCAGCTTGACCGCTTTCTCACTCGCCGTGACGGCGTCGGAAAGTCAGTGCCTGCCTTCCCTTGCGGTTCAGTGTCTCTTTCCTGCAGTAAAGGCAAGGGTTGCCCTACGGCGTCTCGCTTTCGCTTGCCCCTTGCCTTTACATTCACTTCCTGCTAACCATCACCAACGTTC
>NZ_CP123639.1:1152500-1405000 GCF_029889745.1 Ligilactobacillus faecis | reverse complement strand
ACAGACCAGAGAGCCGCTTTCGCCACTGGTGTTCTTCCATATATCTACGCATTTCACCGCTACACATGGAGTTCCACTCTCCTCTTCTGCACTCAAGTCTCCCAGTTTCCAATGCACTACTCCGGTTAAGCCGAAGGCTTTCACATCAGACTTAAAAGACCGCCTGCGTTCCCTTTACGCCCAATAAATCCGGATAACGCTTGCCACCTACGTATTACCGCGGCTGCTGGCACGTAGTTAGCCGTGGCTTTCTGGTCAGATACCGTCGAAACATGAACAGTTACTCTCATGCACTTTCTTCTCTGACAACAGGGTTTTACGATCCGAAGACCTTCTTCACCCACGCGGCGTTGCTCCATCAGGCTTTCGCCCATTGTGGAAGATTCCCTACTGCTGCCTCCCGTAGGAGTTTGGGCCGTGTCTCAGTCCCAATGTGGCCGATCAACCTCTCAGTTCGGCTACGCATCATTGCCTTGGTAAGCCTTTACCCCACCAACTAGCTAATGCGCCGCGGGCCCATCCGAAAGCGGTAGCCGAAACCACCTTTCACATAAACACCATGCGGTGTTCATGGTTATGCGGTATTAGCACCTGTTTCCAAGTGTTATCCCCCTCTTTCGGGCAGGTTGCCCACGTGTTACTCACCCGTTCGCCACTCAACTCTTTATCGGTGAGTGCAAGCACTCGGTGATAAAGAAGTTTCGTTCGACTTGCATGTATTAGGCACGCCGCCAGCGTTCATCCTGAGCCAGGATCAAACTCTCAATTTAAAGTTTGTGACTCTTTATTTTACTAGCGAATTGACTTCGCAAAATGTTTATTTGCTCTTATCGCTTAGATAAGAGACCCTGCACATTTGCTTATCGAAACTTTGTTCAGTTTTCAAAGATCTACTCAAATATTTTGAATAAAAATTCAAAATATCTCACGTCGCATCAACTTAATAATTATATCAACTATCAATTCTCGATGTCAACAATATTTTTTTTAAATATTTTTTGTTGTTATCAAAGTGCTTTACCGCACCTCAACGACAAGAACTACTATACTCACTTTTCAGTTATACGTCAACCCTTATTTTGAAATAAAATGTATAAAATTACAAATATAATTTCATAAAAACCGAACTAATTTCAGAGAATGCTTTTTTAGTTCGCTTTTTTGTTTTATTTATTCTACGATAATTAAAATCCTTCGTTTTTGATCCATTAAAAACACTTACATTAAAAAAAACTCTTTTTAGAAAAAATTTCTAAAAAGAGTTTTCTTAACTTTATTTTGTTACACGAGCTAAGAAGTAACGCTTCTTACCTCGACGCACGATCACAAAACGTCCATCAAAGTTAGCTGCTGGATCGACGATAAATTCAAGGTCAGTCACACGTTCTCCGTTTAGATAGATCGCTCCATTTGAAATGTCTTCTCGCGCTTGTCGTTTAGATTTTTCGATCCCAGTCTCAACTAAAAAGTCGACGAGATTTTTAGGTGTCGCTTCGATCTCAACTGTCGGCATATTTTTAAAACCTTGTTCGATCTCTTCAGCTGTTAGATCTTTGACTTCACCTGAGAAAAGGGCCTTTGAAATATGTTCAGCTTGTGCTACTGCTTCTTTACCGTGAACAAATTCCGTTACTTCTGTTGCCAAACGACGTTGCGCTTCACGGCGTTCTGGATGTGTGGCTAGTTTTTCTGCCAAATCATCGATTTCTTCTTTACTTAAGAACGTAAAGTATTTCAAGTATTTGAGCACATCACGATCATCTTGATTTAGCCAAAACTGGTAAAATTCATATGGTGTCGTCTTTTCGCTGTCTAACCAAACTGCACCACCAGCCGTTTTTCCAAACTTAGTTCCATCTGCTTTCAACATCAATGGGATCGTCAAAGCAAAAGCCTTTGTATCTGAGCCTTCCATCTTATGGATCAGATCGATCCCTGCTGTAATATTCCCCCATTGATCAGCCCCACCGATCTGAAGTTGGACATCATTTTCTTGTAAAAGATGATGGAAGTCGATCGATTGTAAAATTTGGTAGGTAAATTCAGTATATGAGATCCCAACTTCAAGCCGACTTGCAACGACCTCTTTATTCAACATCGTGTTTAAGTTGAAAAGTTTACCATAATCACGCAAGAAATCTAATAAACTGATCTGTTTTAACCAATCATAATTGTTAACGATCGTAATATTATCTTTACCAAACAACTTCTTCATTTGGGCAGTCAAGGCTTCTTCATTATGATGGACTTGCTCCATTGTTTGTAAAACACGTTCTGATTTTTTCCCAGAAGGATCACCGATCGAGCCTGTCCCCCCACCAATAATGATATGTGCTCGATGTCCAGCCATTTGGAAACGTTTGAGCATCATAAATGGGATCAAATGTCCAATATGCAAACTATCACCAGTTGGATCAACACCACAGTAAACGCCAACTGATTTTTGAGCCAATAATTCTTCTAGACCTTCTTCGTCTGAAACTTGGTTAACCGCTCCACGCCATTTTAATTCTTCTAAAATATTTTCCATAAGTTCCTCCTTTTTATAAAAAAAGCCCCTGATGCAAAACATCAGGGACGAATTGTTTTCCGCGTTACCACCCAGATTGCTGACCTAAAGCCAGCCTCCTTGAACATCGATAACGGAATGACCCGTTTTTTGCTCCATAGTGTAATTCAGCTCAAACGTATATGCCACCTTCCAGCATAAATGGCTCTCTGTTATAGGGACGTTTGCACCTACTAAGCTACTTCATTGCAATTTATCAAGTGTGAACTTTGATAAGCTCTATTATATATTCTCACAATTATTAAAGCAAGCTCACAAAATTCATTCCTTAGCTTGGCACTCAGGACAAAGACCGTATACATCATAGCGACTACTGATAATGCGATAAGCGCTCTGCTTTTGAGCTAATTTTTCTAAAGCTAAGTAACTATCATCAAAAACATCTTCGATCTTACCACAATTCAAACAGATCAAATGATAGTGTGGCTGATCAAAATAATCATACCGAACATGCCCCGCACTATCTAAAGCTACTTCAACAACAAGATCATGTTTGGCTAAAAGCTCAAGCGTATTATAGACTGTCGCTAAACTCACTTTATGATCTTGTTTTTTTAGATACTGGTGGATCATATTGATCGACGGATGTTCTGTCGAACGCATCAAATAAGCTAAAATGATCTGCCTTTGTGGTGTTGCTTTGATCTCATGCTGTTTTAATTTTTGGGCAGCTACAACCAATACTTCTTGATCTTTCATCGACTTAGCTTACTATACTTAGGCCACACTCAAGTTGAAGGCGGTCGTTTTGATAGCTTTTCCTTTCCTCAAATTGATCTTTCTTACTAAGATTATATACTGATAGTTGCTTTACATCACAACCTAATTGGATCGATCCAGCAGAGAACAAAAGACACAACTTTTTGTTGGAAAACAATAAGTTTAAGGGCTCTCACATGCTAAGTAGACCGACTACTACTCGTTTTCATATCCCAAAGCCAACTTTTATCAAAAGCGCCCACTATCTTTACAGACAAAACGCTATTATCGATACCTTTTTTCAATATATTAAAATCTAAATACTACTTGTAATTATAGCAGAAATTTGACTGACATGCGTTTAACTTTTCAGCATCGCAATAAGCTCAATGAGCAATTTTAGGCTAAAATTTAAAGTCCCATCAATGTTTGCAATTTGACTAAAAAGAGCTTGATATAGACTAAACAGCCCTTTGAAAATAACGTTTGCAGTTTTCCTAAATACAAGAGATCAAGCTCGATCAAAAGCAAACATAACATAAAACCTAAGATCAAATATTCGCTAACATGTCCTGTACGGTAGTAAAAAAGCCGTTTTCGCGAACTGCGTTTGACTTTTGAAAACGGCCAAAACCAATGGATACTATTTTTAGAAAAACTATCTTCGCTCAAATGCAATAAATAGCCTCCAAATAACCAGAAAGGTACAAAATTGGCTTCTGGCGATAAGTAATGACGCGCGATCCAAAGCGTACCTAAATAGACTAAGATGGCTACGATCAAGGAATGTGTCGCCCCTCTATGTCCTAGCGTCTTACTAGCAACTTTACTAACAACTTGGCTTTTTTTACCGATAAATGACCGGGGATGATCGATATCTGGAAGAAGACTTCCACAAGCTAATGCGAGCCCATTGATCACCGTAACTTGACCGACAGCCGCCATTAATGGTAAGCCAAGCGCAAATGAAGTCGTCAAATGTGTCCGATATTGCATAATGTTCCTCAAATCTAAAGTAATGCTCGATATTTTAAAGTACTCTGTTCCCCATGAGTAATAACTTGTAACTGATAAGGTAATTGTTCTTTTAATTCAGTTACATGACTAATGATCCCCACGATCCGCTCTTGTCCGTCGATATTTTGTAATGTCGCCAAAGCAGTTTGCAAAGCTTCTTGGTCAAGAGAACCAAAACCTTCATCAACAAATAAAGCATCGATCTGGATCCCACCACTTTGTTGTTGGATAACTTCGCCTAAAGCTAAAGCTAGTGCTAAAGCTGCTAAAAAGCTCTCGCCCCCAGAAAGAGTATGCACACTTCTTTTTTTACAGACGCTCGCATCGTAAATATCGAGTTCTAAGCCAGTACTTGAAGCTCCACGTCCAATTTCATCACTCAAGCAAAGTTCATAGCGTTCATTAGTCAATTGTGCTAAACGCAGGTTAGCAACATCTAAAACTTGCGTCAAATAGTTTTGTAAAATATACCGCTCTAAACCAAGTTTTTGTTCACCTTTCCCAGTTACGACATCAACTAGTTCTTTTAGTTGCGCCAAATGCTCTAAAGCAAGTTTATTTTTCTCAAAACCTTGTTCAACTCGGAAGAACAACTGCTGTTCCCGTTTAAAACTAAGCTCAAGCGTAGTTATATTTTCTCTGATCATCTCTAAATGTCGCTTGCTTTCAGCTAAACTTGTCGTTAATTCTGTAAGATCGACTTTAGGCCGTCCTATGACTGCTTCGCGTAATAATTCGATTTGAGAATTATTTTTTTGCCATTCACTTTCAAAAGTGGTGATCGCCATTTTATATTTTGCGATATCTTTCTTAGCTGCTAATAATTCAGCTAATGAGGCAAGTGTTTCAGCCACAGCTTCACAATTTTGGGTGAGATGCTGCGTTAGTGATGCTTGCTTGGCTTCTACTGTGCTCTTTTCTTGACTTAATTGTTTCAACTCAGCCGTAAGCATCGCAACAGATTCTTTGGCTTTTATTTTTTTAGCATTAAGTTCTGTCTGTTCTTTTTCAAATTCATATAATTCTGTTTGCCACAGCTCAAGTTGATGTTTTGCCTGAGCTTTCGTAGGGTGATCAGCCGGTAACTCAGCCGCTTTAGTTGCTAATTCTGCTTTTGCCAAAGCTAAATTCGTTGCTAGACTTTGCAACTCGTTTGTCAGATCTGATCTATTTTCTTCTAGTTTTGGGAGCTCTTTTTGAAGAGCTTGTTGTTTCATCAAAAGGGCTCGCTTTTCTTCAGTTTCTTTTTTGAGTTTTGCTTCAGCTTTTTCTAACTGTTTTTTTTGAGCAGTCAAAAACTCTTTGGCTTGAGATAATTCCAAACATTTGATCTCAGCTAAAAAATTGGTTGTTTTGTTCGTAACTTCTACTTTAAATTCCGTCAAACGAGCCGTCGTATTTTTGACATCACTAACATAATATTCATACGTCGCAAGCGTTTGCTGCTGTTTTTCCTTAGCAGCTTTAACTTGTTCTTCATTGACAAAACTATCTGACGTTTTTGTAGCTAAATGAGGATGCTCACTACTTCCACATACCGGACAAGGGTGTCCTGGTTTCAATTTTTGAGCTAGTTGTACGATCTGGGAACTTAAATAAGCTTGCTCAAGCTCATTAGCTTTTATTTCTGCTTCTTGTTTTGCCTTTTTAGCATCTGCTCTTTTCTGTTTCAAAATATTTAACTCGTGAGCTTGCTCTACTTTCTTTTTTTTATCCTGCTTGATCTCAGTGTACTTGGCTTCTTCTGTCAGGTGCTTTGTTTTTTGATGCTCAAGGTGGAGCTTTTGCTCATTTAGATCAGCTAAGGCATCTAAGCGCACAGTCACATCTGCTAATTTAGCTTGAAGTTCATCATATTTGGCGCTCAAAGCGTTATTTTGTTGCTCCTTTTCAGTTTTTTTAAACATCAGATCTTCACATTTAGTTGCGAGTTCGCTGAGCTGTTGGTATTTTTCTAAGCTTTTAGTTAGTTCATGGATCTTTAATTCTAATTTTTTGAAATAAGGTATTTGCGTTGCCTGAATCTCTTCTTTTTCAGTTAAAGTACGTAATTTGGCAGTGAGCTGAGCTTTTTCTTTTTCTTTTTTCGGAAATACTTTAGCTAAATCAGCTATTTTCTGTTTTGCATCTGCTAATAAAGTCCACTCACCTTTTTGCGTCTGCGCCCATTCTAAACGCTGTAATTGCTTTTTTTGCTCTTGGATCTGTGCTTTTTTAGGAGCCAATTCAGCTTGTTTTGCTTGTAATTTAGCTAAGCTTTCACGTTGATGTTCAAGCTCTTTAGCCGCTGTAAGTTCTTGTTCAAGCTGTTTGACTTGGCGTTTTTGTTTTGCTTCATCCACTTGAAATTGAGCAAGTTGTTCAGTTTGCTGAGCTAATTTTTGTGTCACCAATTCGAGCCACTGTTCTGTTCTCAAATTTTCATCAACTAACTCGCTTTGTTGCATTAAAAGTTCAAGCTCGCGTTTTTGTGTAGCTGAAATACCATATTCTTCTTTGTATTTCTCTTTTAATGCCGTACTCCACTGTTCAAAGAGTTCTGTGCCAAAAAGATTGCGGAGAACTTCTTCTTTTTCACTACTATCTGCAGCTAAGAAATTACGAAATTGACCTTGAGGCAACAAAATAACTTTTGTAAATTGATCGGCATTCAACTTGAGTAATTCATCAATAAAACGTTTGGCTTCAGGGATCTTAGTGATCACTTGTGTTTTTCCTGCTTGATCTTCATATGTCAAAGCGACTTTAGCAGCTCGTTTTACTTCTTTTTTGCCACGTCCGACTAATGTCTGCTGTGGGCGGCGTTCGATCTGGTAGATCTTTCCTTGGTGTTCAAACGTGAATTTGACGCAAGTCTCTTCTTTTGTCGTTGCAAAGTCAGAACGCATTTGAGTCGCAGCCCGTTTTTTGCCTGAAGTTTCATTAAAAAGAGCATAACACATCGCATCAAAGATCGTTGTTTTGCCACTACCTGTCTTTCCTGTGATCAAAAAAAGAGGCGTCTCTTTAAAACGTTCAAAATCAACATTCTCATGTTTAAATGGTCCAAAATTGTCTAATTCGATCTTTAATGGTCGCATCATACATCCTCTTTCTGTCTAAGTTTTTCCAAACATTCTTTAGCTAGGTCTGCTTGGAGTCTCGTCATTTCTTGCCCTGTTGTTTGTTCAAAGAAACCAGCTAAAAGTTCTAATGGTGTTTGTTGTTTCACTTTTTGGCGCTGTTTTGAGCGCGAATTAGGCTGTTTTTGCCATTTCAATTCTAGTAAACGTGGATAATACTGGCGCAAACGGCTCATCGCATCGATCACTGGATGTTCATCTGTAAGTTCGAGCGCTGTAAATGTCTCAGCTGTAATACTTTGAAAGCTTTTAGGTGCTGTTAACTCAGCAAAAGTTCCCTTTAAAAGTTTGATATCGTGTAATGGTTTTAAAGCACACCACTTTGTCGTTTTGCTTTCGGTGTCTACGATCCAAACTCCTTTTTCACGTGTTGCTTCAGCGATCGAATATTTTAAAAGCGAGCCACTGTATTTGATATGTTCGGCTTGTGAAGCATCTTTATCATGCAAATGCCCTAAAGCTACATGATCAAAAACTTGAAAAACTTCTGCCGGTACTGCATCGAGTCCACCGATCTCAAGCGATGTTTCCGAAGCTGTCCGTAAACTGCCTGCTACAAAAAAATGAGCTACTAAAACATGTTTTTTTTCTGGATCAAAACGCTCCTGCATCAAAGCCACGATCCTTTGCAGCGCCTCAGTTATATTTTTTATTTCCTCATCAAAATAGTTTCGTGCTGCTTGTAATTCAAAGTAAGGCAATAAAAAGAACTGCACATCTTTAAGTTCGATCGGTTCAAAAGCTTGTGAAAGTTTGGTATGAACATAAAAATCAGTTTGTTTATACCAGTCACTGCCTGTCGCTAAGCGCACTGCAGAATCATGATTTCCACTGATCACTAAAAGGGGCAAGTTAGCTTTTAGATTCAATTCGTAGAGCATCTGATCAACTAAAGTCACTGCTGTTTCACTTGGAAGCGAGCGATCGTAAAGATCTCCTGCAATAACGACAGCATCGACTTGTTCTGTTTGGGCGATCTTTTTGATCTGTGAAAATGCCTCTAACTGTTCTTCAACTAAACTATAATCGTGTAATTTTTTTCCGATATGCCAGTCAGCAGTATGTAAAAATCTCATCTTACCCCTCTTTTCAAACTGTTGTTCGCTTGTTATTATACCACGGCTCTTGTTAACTAGCACATATCAAAAATCTCTCTGAGATCAGCTGGAAAAACAGCTCTCAGAGAGACTTTATTACCTTTGACTTGCTTTTTTAGCAGCTAAATATTTAGCTTTTTTGTCCTCCCAATACTCTTTTTCTTTAGCACCAAGCTTTTTGATGACTTTGGCAGGATTACCGACTGCAATACTATCAGCTGGGATATCTTTTGTCACGACAGAGCCACTACCGATAACTGTATTTTTTCCGATCGTTACGCCAGGTAAAACGACTACGTTTCCGCCTAACCAAACATTATCTTCGATCACGATCGGAAGGCCAAATTCTAACTGGTCGATATTGCGCACATCACTATCAAGCGGATGACCGGCAGTGTATAGGCCAACTCGCGGTCCTAACATAACATTGTCACCGATCGTGATCCGATTGACATCTAAAAAAATGCAATCCATATTAGCATAAAAATGCTCTCCAACACTAACATGGCGTCCATAATCAACGTAAACTGGTGGCGTTACAAAGAGATCTTGCCCGGTTTTACCAAACATTTCTTTAGTCAAAGCAATGATCTTTTGGCGGTCTTCGATCGGTGTTTGATTGATCTTTTGTGCGATCTTTTTACCATGCACCGATTTATTTTCAGGAGCGATCCCAGCCGCTAAATATAACTCTCCAGCTAACATCTGTTGGTATTCAAAATCCATAACTACCATCCTTTCGACTGTTTTTTTCCAATTATATCATCATCTTTTATTTTTAATGAAGCCGTCAACCACCACTGACTAAAGTCAATGGCTTGTGAGCCGAAAATCCTCGTGAGTTTCAGACCACAATTTGCGTAGATAGGGACAACTTGCTTGACCAACCAAAGTTGCAATCAAGTAGCGGTCGTCTAATTACCAACGCCTTTTATGTCCCCAGGTTGCCATAGGGACAGATAAGTCAGGATAATTTAGCAATTCCCTTATCCAGAATATTTTTAGCTGCATTCCAATCACGAATATGATGAATACCACAGTTCGGACACGTCCATTTTCGATCAGCTAACGTTAGTTTGTTCGTGCCATTAGTACCCATCACAAAGCCACAATTGTGACATGTTTGTGTAGTATTTCTTGGGCTGATTGTGATAAATTGTCGACCATATAGATCTGCTTTATAAGCCAACATGCCGAGAAATGTTCGCCAGCCAACGTCAGAAATACTAAGCGCTAAAGCATGATTCTTGAGCATATTCTTACTACGCAACTCCTCAGCTACTACTAAATCGTGGTTCTTGATTAGTGCAGTAGAGATTTGTTGGAGAAAATTATGTCTTTGGTTCATTACTTTGACATGGAGTTTAGCAACTAACAAGCGTTGCTTTTGGTAATTTTTACTATTCTGTAAAGAGCGATGTTCTTTCTTGGCACGGCGTTGTCGTCTAGATAGAATACGCTGTTCTTTAGCTAATTTGCCTTTAATAGTACGATAATATCGTGGGTTAGGAACTGTGTTACCGTCACTATCGGTTAAGAAATTATCAGTATTAAGATCAATTCCAATATGTCCGTGATTAGCTTTGGACACTTTAACAAAAGATTCATCTGAAGCTAGTTGCATTGATAGAAAGAAGTGATCCGCTGGATCTTTAGTCAATGTCACAGTACCAATTCTAGTCTCACACATTCTCCTCAAGAGACGTGCTTGGGAACCGGCAACACGTAACAATCCTATTTTAGGTACTTTGATATGGCTATTATCTAGAAAACATACTGTACCGTTAGTTAGCAACGCAGTCTTTTGCCCTGGGTATTGACAATTGGTTTGATAACGCCAGCGATAACTCTTTCGATGAAATTTAGGAACACCAGCAGTGTGAATCTTCCGAAAAGCATTCCAAGCTTTTCGGTAGTTCTGAATGGCATTAGCTTTCGCCAAACTGTCAATTCGTTTATCTTCTAAAAATTGATAGTGATTAGACATTTGTTTAGCGTTTTGACGCATAGTTAGTTGCTTAATACGCTCCTGGACTGTGTCAATCGGTAACTTAACTCTGCGAAGTTGCATCAGTTCCTTACCGATCGCAACCATTTCGTTATAGATAAAGCGACTAGCGTCACTGTTAATTTTAATCAACTGCTTTTGTTGGTCACTAGGGTAGCAACGCATTTTCAGGCCATAATGATATTGCATTTTCGCCATTGACTTCATTTGATTCCACCTCCTTAATTGATATAATGATATTGTATCATATGTCAATGATAATAAATATAGGGGTAAATAAAATGAGTAAAGATAAAATCAAAGACGCAGTATATACCAGACGATATATCTATAACTTCCATTTCCATCTAATTTGGGTTACTAAATATCGTCATAAAACTTTTACTACTGATGAGTTATCAAACGAAATGAAGGATATCCTATGGCAAGTAGCCGAGGATAACGAAATCGTAATCGAGAAAATGGAAGTTATGCCTGACCATGTTCATGTCTTAATTAGCTTTCCGCCTAGCAAGGCACCGACTAGCGCCATCAAAGCGCTCAAAGGCAGAAGTGCCTTTATTTTCTTACGTCGACACCCGGAAATTCGGCAGTCCCGATACTGGGGTGGTCATTTATGGTCGCCTAGTTACTACATGAGCACATTAGGTAATATGAGTAAAGAAGTAGTTGAGAAATATATAAACGATCAAAAATACAATGAGATGAAAAAAGCCCCTTACGGAGCTTGACAGGGCCTATCCATCCCATGACTGAAGTCACGGGATTTCCGGCTGAATCTCATTAAAGATCTTATGGTCTCATTTGTAGCATTGTCGCTTTATTATTTAGAAAATTTGGATCTGTGTGTTGCTTTAGCCGTCTGCCGAATTTTATTTACCGCTACAAAAACTTTCCCCGCACGCTAGTTAAAAGCCTCACCGTTATCTTGAGAGCGCTCAAAGTTTTGATAAAGTCGTGATCGCAGTCAATGCCTAAAAAATAAGAAAGGCCTTATGCTCTATGATATGATTCCCCTAGAGTGGACACGGAAATAATAAAGATTCTGTGATCACTGATATGATTCCCCTAGAGTGGACACGGAAATAATAAAGATTCTGTGATCACTCTAGGGGGATTTTTTATGTCTAGAAGAACTACTAAACATACACTTGAAGAAAGATACCAGGCAGTCTCCGAGTATCTTAGTGGACAATATAGTAAGTACTTTATCTGCCGGAAATATACCATTTCTAAAAATACATTTGATAATTGGATCAGAAAATACAAAGCTGGCGGTTTAGATGGCTTAAAAGAGTCTAGAACCTGGAAAGAATATTCAGTTGAATTAAAAACAACTGCGGTTCTAGAATATTTAGAAAATGGACGTTCACCAAAGAAAATTTGTGATAAATACAATATTTCGAGTGTTTCGGTTTTACGTAAATGGATCAACTTGTATACTAATGGAAAAGGCTTTAAAGCTACCATTGGAGGTCGTAATAGAATGAAACATGGACGTAAAACTACTTTTAAGGAACGGCTCGAAATAGTTCAGTATACACTTGCTAATAATAAGAATTATCACAAAGCGATCGATAAATATAATGTTTCTTATTCCCAAGTCTATAATTGGGTCAAAAAGTTTGAAGTAGATGGCGAAAAGGCATTATACGATAATCGTGGTAAAACAGTTAAAGATCGTGATTATAAGACTCTTTCTGAAACTGAGCGTCTCAAGCTTGAGATCCTACGTTTGAAAGAACGTAATAAATATCTAGAAGCAGAAAATATCGTTTTAAAAAAATTGGACGAACTCGAAAGGAGGAGATAAGCTTTATACCTAAAAATCTGCGTTTTAAAGCTATTCAGGAAGTTCTTAAAGAGTTTCCACAAATTGAACTCTGGATCCTTTGTGCGATCTTAAATGTATCGCGCTCAGGGTATTATCGTTATTTAACTGCTCCAAAATCACAATGTACTTTGGAAAATGAATGGTTAAGTGAGATCATAAAAAAAGAATTTCATGCTTTAAATGGAATTTACGGTTCTAGAAGAATGACTCTTCTTATCAATCGAAAGTATCAAAAACAATATAACTTCAAACGTATTCGTCGCCTAATGAGAGTCCTTGGTTTATATTCAGTGATCCGACGCAAACGCCGAGGTTGTACTCATTCAGAACATTTAAACTACGAAGAAAATACTTTAGGTCGTGATTTTTCCGCTACTGAACCTAATCAAAAGTGGGTGACTGATGTCACTTATTTAGAGTATGGCTTAGGACAAAAAGCTTATTTAAGTGCGATCAAGGATCTATACGATGGATCCATCATAAGTTTTGAAATTAGTAAAAGAAATGATAATCGGCTTGTCATGAAGACTTTGGAAAAAGCATTCACGCATTTAAATGGAGCTGATCTACTTCTTCACAGTGACCGTGGATTTCAATATACTTCAAGAGAATATCTCCGGTTGACCTCAAGGCATGGTGTTACAAGAAGTATGTCTCGAGTGGGAAAATGTATCGATAATGCACCAATGGAAAGTTTTTGGAGTCATTTCAAGACAGAATGTTATTATTGGCTAAAATGTGAAACATATGGAGAACTTGTAGAAATGATCGAAAACTATATCAAGTTCTACAATACCCAACGTTACCAAATAAAACTAAACAGCCTGACTCCAGAAGAATACCGGAATCAGGCTGCCTAGAATTTTAATTATTTAGTTGTTCACTTGACGGGTCTCAGATCACTAAGCACAAAGTCTTTCTTATTTAGTATGTGATCTAGTTTGATCTTTATTTTCTGATATATTTCGATTATGTATGTCGATCAGACCAACACTGACTTTGAGTGCATAGTCGACCGACCTCATCGTAGAATCATCTAGCTTCGTTATCTTGTCTTGTAGTCTCTGTTTATCTAATGTACGCAATTGTTCTAATAATACAACTGAATCTTTTTCCAAACCTTTTTTTCCCTTAGGAGCTGCTTTCAAAGCAACATGTGTCACCATTTTTGGTTTAGAGATCTTAGAAGTGATCGCCGCTACGATCACGGTTGGACTAAATTTATTTCCGATATTGTTTTGGATCACAAGAACAGGCCTCATGCCACCTTGTTCAGAACCTACGACAGGCGATAAGTCAGCATAGAAAATGTCACCTCTTTTAACCAGTTCTTTTCCCATGATTTGCTATATAAAATATGGAATTATGTAGAACTTTACCCCTTATCCTACATAATTAGAAAGAATTATATATTTCCTTTCTTGATTTATTGACGATCATCTACACAAGTAGGCCTATATCCTGATCAAGATAACGCTTTGATCTTAGTCAACTTTAGCCAAAACTTTAAAATGATCTTTTCTGACTTATAATTTAGCTAAAGTCGACTTTTACTCTAAATAGTTCTAAAAAACGATCAAAACTTAACTTAGCATCTATTTTGGATATAGACATACTTTAGTGTTCTTATATTTTTGTACTTACTATCCACTCCATATTTATTCTTTCTATGGATAAAAAACTACGAGATCTCACTACTGCATTGTTGAAATAATTGCCTTTCTTCGATCTTGTGCTAAGAGCCATACTCTGTATCACATTCACATTTTCCAAAAATACCACAAAGCTCTTGATTTAAGCATCCCATCTGGTCGTAGCCTATGATCAAGTCTTCCAAAGCTTGATGATATTTTTCAATACGTGCTGCGTATTCTGGATGATCTTTGATCTCATTGATATCGATCGCATAAAATTCGCAAAATTCCTCAATGTTTTGATATTGCAACACGGCCTTTGCTCTTCTCCAATCATCTTCCACCATGATCTTATCCTCCGTGATCAATAATTATCACGGAAATCTTACCACAAAAATCTTTAAATGTATACTAATTTTGATAGTAACGCGGTACACGTTCTGACAGACCGCATAAGATCTCATATGTGATCGTGTCTGCATACGTAGCTGCATTTTGCAGTGATTGTGGAGCGTCCTTTTCACTGCTCAATAAAGTCACCTTAGTCTTGAGTGGAAATTCATGTGGTAATTTGACCATAAATTGATCCATACACACTCGACCAACGATCTCACAAAGTTCGCCACCAACTAAAACGTGATAACCTTGCATTCTCCGTAACCATCCGTCAGCATAGCCCACTGGTACTGTGCCAAGCCATTCATGTTCTTTAGCTGTATACGTCTTACCGTAGCCAACACCATCTCCTGGCGCTAATCGTTTAACTGCGACTAATTCGCTTTCAAAACTTAAAGCCGGCTGAAATTCATTAGGCAAAACTAGCTCTGTTCCTGAAGGGTTAAGACCATACATCGTGATCCCAAAACGTACGACATTGCCACCACAATCTTTATGCCAAACAGCAGCAGCAGAATTAGCAACATGAACGTAGCGGGGGCGTTTCTCAACAACTTCCATCAGCTCTTCAAAACGAGCTAATTGCTGTTCATAATAGGTCGTATCTTTAGCGTCAGCTGTTGAAAAATGCGTAAAGATCCCTTCAAACTCAAATTGCTTCGTGTGCTCTTGTAAAAAATTGAGTGCTTCTAGCAAGCTCGCTTGATCACGAAAACCGATCCGCCCCATCCCCGTATCTAGGGCTAAGTGGACACGTAATTTTTGACCACTTTGTTTTAAAAGAGGATACACTTGCTGTAAATATTCAAGATCTCCAACTGCCGTCGAAAGCTCATATTCTGCTAAGTAAGGAGCATCCTCGCTTGGAGTCACACCTAAGACTAAGATCGTTTCAGTTAGACCTGCTTCTCTTAGCGCCACACCTTCATCGATCACAGCAACACAAAAACCAGTAGCACCAGCTTGTTTAGCTGCTTTGGCAACAGGCACGAGACCGTGGCCATAAGCATTGGCTTTTACAACGGCAAATAATTCTTGATTTTTTTCCATGCGAGTCAATTCATATTTGATATTTTGTCTGATCACATCAAGATCAACTTTGATATAGGCTTTACGATGTAGACCTACAACCATTTTTTCATCTTCTCTCATACTTGATTAGCGCGTTTCCAAGACGACTACTGTAGCGACAAACTCTTTTGTATGTGAGATCGAGACGTAAGCTGAGCAGTCATCTTGTAAAGGATGCTTAGTAAAGTAGGGACGCCCTAGATCGTCATTTAAGATCTCGAGCTCTTGAAAACTCACTGCTTTCCCGATCCCAGTTCCAAGAGCTTTACTGTAGGCTTCTTTGGCTGAAAAGCGTCCTGTCAAATATTCACCTTGACGTTTTTTAGAAAGTTTTTCATATGCTACTACTTCAGCCGGTGTTAACAGCTTGGAGACTGTTTTAGGTTGTTGTTGTTGCAAAACGACAAGTCGCCTGATCTCTTCGATGTCATTTCCGATCCCTTTGATCACGATCTTTCCCCCTCTTAGTTTTCAGGGCTGTTCCATTCACTACTAATTTATCATACTTGCTAAAAACTAGATAATCAAGTCAGGCTAAAGATCTTCCAAAACAACATACGTCATATCTAACGGGCCATGGACTCCCACGATCAAAACCATCTCGATATCACCTGAGTTTGATGGACCTGTAATAAAATTGATGTTAGAAGTTTTTAACGTTCCTTGCTGCAAGGCCTGTTCATAACGATCGATCGCATGCCGCATTCTAGGCAAGATCGTACTCTTTTTGACTAGCGCAACATAATGCGTTGGTAAGAAATGAAAACTACGGCCTTGTTCTTTTGTGCTTGCAGCCGTGATCGTTCCTGACTCAGCTAAAAGATAATCAGCAAAGCCAAGGGCCACATCACTTTTATTAGCATTTTCAAGGTTTTCTCGCCCTAGCGCTTCTTTCCAAGTATACACTTTTTCAAGAGCTAAATGTTCTTTCCAAGTACTCAAGCCGTATTCGGCCCACTTGTTAGCTTTAAAAGACGGCAGTAACAATGACTTTGCTTTCTTTTGTATTAAATATTCATCCAACAATCCACCAAGCGTCACAGTTGTTGCCCTTTTAAACTCAACATGGATCTTTTCACTATTTACTTGCGCTAATTCAAGCAATTCTTCTGGTGTTTTATCCGCTAAAGTCGTCTCGGGCAGATCATTTAGTGGTAAAAACGGATCAGCTGTTAAAGTGTGACGGGGCCGATCTGCCTTCTTAGCTAACCGCTCTAAAAATTTTTCTCGATTTTGAGCATCATTATCTTTGAGCACGCGCACCATCTTTTCCACCTCGCTTTTGTTTTCTTTTATGTTGTGCATACCAATGTCTAAAGTTTTCCTGGGCTTTTGGTGGCTCTGCGAGATCACGGACGTCGACCCAACCATGTAGTAATTTTGGAAAAACTCTAGGGACCGAAGCAACTTTTCCTTCTGGATAAAGGTTTTCAACACTGTTTTCTTTTTGATCTGAAAAAGGCTTTAAAGCTGTATGTTCGCCTAAAAGAGCACCCTTGAACAAAATCGAAGAACGTGTTCCTAGGCCTACTGTTTTTAAGAGCGTATTTGTGAAACTGTGGTCCAAATGTAGGCGATCCATTTCAACTTTGCGGTGTTCTAAAATAAGCTCATGTAGCGGGATCTTGACTGGACAAGTTTCGGTACATGCTCCACACAAACTGCATGCATATGGTAATTCCCCAAATTCTTCATAGCCTCCAAGGATCGGAGATAAAACTTCTCCCATTGGACCAGGATAGATCGACCCATAACCTTTCCCGCCTAAGTGTCGGTAGACTGGACAAACATTTAAACAGGCCCCACAACGGATGCATTGTAAGATCGGCTCAAAAGCAGTGTTCAATGCATCTGAACGCCCATTATCTAAGATCACAACGTACAGATCTTCTGGTCCATCTACTTCAGAAGCCAGCTTCTTTGTACTGAAAGTACAGTAACTAGTCAACTTTTGTCCGACTGCACTGCGACACAGTAAATTATCTAAAACTTCAGCTTCTTTTAAACTTGGTACGATGCGTTCCATCCCCATCACAACGATCTGCGTTTGCGGTAGAGCCATCGTCAGATCTGCATTACCTTCATTAGTGACTAAATTTATCATCCCATTTTCGGCTATAGCAAAGTTACATCCTGTGATCCCTAGATCAGCTTGCATAAAGTATTTGCGTAAATACCCACGAACAAATCGTGCCATCTCTTCGGGATCATTTGAACCTGTATAACCTAACTTTTGAAAAACTTTCTGGATCTGATCTCGATTTTTATGCAAAGTTGGAAAAACGATATGTGTTGGTTCATCCCAGTTATCTTCTTGCAAAATAAATTCGGCTAGATCTGTTTCCATCAAAGAGACCCCTGGAAGTTGCAAAAGTTCTTGATCTAGATCGATCTCAGTCGTGACCATCGATTTTGATTTTACGATCTTTTTAGCCTGTTTTTTGGTAACGATCTGTTTGATATAGGCTGTTGCTTCATCTGCATCTTGGGCAAAATAGACATGCCCCCCATTTTTTTCAACATTTAAACTAAACTCTTCTAAATAATCAGGTAAATGTCTGATCACATGTTTTCGGATCTGTTCACCTAGCGCGCGCCATTCATTCCAGTGTCCCAGTTCTTCTCTTGCAGCCGTTCGCTTATCGAACTGGGCATCTTGAGCTTTGGCAACAGCAGCCTGCATAAATTTATCTTGCTTGGCTTGTTTTACCCTTGTTTCAAACGGCAGTTGACTTGTCTTTAAGCCCATCTAAAACACCCCGCTTCCGCTGGCTGGTACGATCTGATGATCAGTATCTTTGATATATTTGATCCGCTTTAGATCGACATTCTGGTTCAAGACTTCAGCAATATGCATGATCTTGATCTTTTCCCCACGACGATTCATTCGCCCACCGATGTTCATCAAACATGCTTGATCCGCTCCGATCAAGATCTGCGCTTTAGTTTCGATGATATTATCAACTTTATCATCGACCATTGCTTCTGAGATCTCAGGTTCTTTAGCTGAAAAAGTCCCGCCAAAACCACAGCATAATTGAACATTATGTAAAGGGATCATCTCAAGATCTTTAACATGGTCTAATAAAACAAAAGGAGCCGTCCGTTCACCTAATAGCCTTGTCATATGACACGAACGGTGAAATGTTGCTGTCGCTTTAAGTTGTGCACCACAATCTAAAATACCCAAAACGCGGTAGATAAATTGTGTAAATTCATACGTCTTATCAGCTAAACGAGCTGCTTTGTCAGCATATTTTGGATCATCTTGTAAGATCTTCTTGTACTCTTTTAACATGGCAACACAAGAACCAGAAGGCCCAACAATATAATCAGCATCAACGCTCAAAAGTGCATCGATCTCGTTATAAAACGTCTGAAGCGTTTCTTTACTGTAACCGCTATTATAAGTTGGTTGACCACAACAGACTTGCCCGGTAGGCAAGACCGTCTCACAGCCAAAGCGTTCTAAAACTTCGACCATCGCTTGTCCAACATTAGGAAATAACAGGTCAACGATACAAGTTGAAAAAAGGCAAACTTTCATCACAATAGTGCACTAAAATGCACCGTCACCTCCTTTGCAGGAAATCTTAAAAATTAACTAAAAAACTCTAAACATTACTCTCCATAATTTAATTATACTCCACTTTACTTATATTACTGCCACATTTTGCCTTTTGCTCTAACAAAAAAGAACGTAGCTCACCACTACGTTCTTTCAGAACGTAGACAAACTCTATTCAAATCGGATAGAGTTTATTTTTTTATGTATTTTTATAACTATATACTTTGAAATATACGAATATAACAGGGTTTTTCCCCAGTATTTTTACCAATTTTTTTAGATTTAGGCACGCAAATATCAACCCAACTTTAGCTAGAATTTTATCAATTCCTACTTCTCGGGCGTATCTCAAGTTGTGATATTCTTTTGCCGAACCAAAATTTCTTTCGATCGTCTCCTTTCGCGCTTCATACTTTAATTTTGAGCCAGTTTGATGCCTGATATCCTCACATTTTTCCATACTATCTTGCCAAACATGACGAGCGATAACTCTTTGATGATTTTTACTTTGTGTACATTTGTGCAGTAAAGGACATTTTTCACAGATTGTAGGATCACTTTTATATTCACGATAACCACTTCGATTAGTTGTGGAGTACATTAAGATTTGATCGCCAGGACATAAATAACAATCATAATATTCATCATAAACAAAATCTTTGGGTCTAAGCGTACCAACTTTGCCCCTTGGGCGTTTATAAGGAAGAATGGGAATTATGCCTTGAGATAGTAAAAAGTGTGCGATCGTGGGTGTTTTATAGCCAGAATCAGCGATAATATATTGTGGGTCGTACTTCCGTACTTTTTCAAATATTTCAGGAAAAAGTTGCGTATCATGGATATTTCCCGCACCGACCACATAAGCTAAGAGCCACCCATTTTTATCACAGGCAGCTTGAACGTTATAGGCAAAAACCTGTTTGTGTTCACCCTTATGAAACCATCCACTATCAGGATCAGTTTTAGATATTTTTACTTGTCTAGTTTTTTTTTAGGTTTTTCTTCTTTTAAGGGTTTCTTTTGATGTTTAGCTCTATCTACATTTATTTCTTTTTCGAGATCTTCACTCATAAATTTTGACTTAGTTTCAATAACTTCAGTAGTATATTTACGGCTGTTAGCAGCAGCTTTCAAATGAGTTCCATCAATAAAGATATCAGTTGTGTCGATAAGATCATTTTCTAAACAGAGTTTCAAAATATGAGCAAAAATAGCTTCTATTACATGGCTTTCAGCAAATCTTCTTTTATAATTTTTACCGTAGGTAGAGAAATGAGGAACAGGATCATTTAAACCTAGTCCTAGAAACCATCGATAAGCGACATTAACTTGAATTTCTTTGATCGTTTGACGCATAGAACGAATACCAAATAGATTTTGGATCAAAGGAATCTTTATGAGTAGTACAGGGTCAAGACTAGGACGACCATTATTTTTACAATAGGAATCTTCGACAAGATCATAAATAAAAGAGAAATCAATAATTTGATCAATTTTACGGAGTAAATGATCTTTTGGGACCAAATCATCTAGAGAAGTACGAGCATATTCACAGCGTTTGAGATTGGGATCACTTTTGTGAAGCATAATGAGCACCTCCGTAACCGTTTTCTTTAATTATACAAAAAAAGTCACCAGAGCACATACTCTGATGACTTAGTCTACATTCTGAAAGAACGTAGCTCACCACTACGTTCTTTTTTTTAATGATATAGATCAAACCGCCCTTTAGCTAGGAGCTCTTTGACTCCTCCGATCTCATATAAAGATTTATTCATGATCATCTTTTTAACAAATGAAGCAGGATACCCTTTGATCTCCGTCTTACCTACGACTCCAAAACCGTGCGTATTTCCGACTGAAGCAACAGTCCCTTTGCTATGATACGTGAATGGTCGTGCTAAATGGTGTCCAGTGTTGATACGTTCCGCAAGGTCTTTAGCGGCATAATTAGCCATTTGCGTAGCGATCTGAGCTGTCGTTGGATAAGGTCGCTCAGTTGTTTCATCCATTACAGCTGCAACATCTCCTAGAAGATAAAGTTCATCATCATCTGGATCAGTCAAATGTTTTGTGACAACAACGCGTCCTCGGCGTTCCTTTAGATTAGAAGCATTGACGACTGGACTTCCTGAGACCCCAGTTGTCCAAATGATCGTGGCTGCATTTAAACTTTCATTTTGACCATCTTTTTCATAAATGACTTTTTCAGGGGCAACTTCCATGATCTTTGCACCGCAAAGTAAGGTCACATCTAAACTTTCAACGAGTTTGACCCCGTAAGTTGCTAATTTTTCACTAAACATCGGCAGTAACCGCGTCGCTGCTTCGATAACTGTGATCTTGACTTCTTTAGGCGCGACCCCTGCTTCTTTAGCATAAGTTGCTCGACCTTCGGCTAAGGCACCTGCTAATTCGATACCTGTAAAACCAGCTCCACAAACGATAAGCTGAAGATATTTCTTATCTTTTGTCTTTTTATATTTTCGCATTGCTTCCATGATATGATCGTAGATCGCAAGAGACTGTTTGATATTAGTCATCTCAAGGGCATTTTCTTTAGCGCCTTTGATCCCAAAAGTCTCTGAAACAAAACCTAACGCTAAAACACAATAATCATAGGCTAATGCAGCTCGATCGCGTAATTCAACTTGCTTTTTAGCTTGATCGACCTTAACGACTTCAGCTTGAACAAAAGTCGTAACAGCTGGATCTAACACATCTGCAAGCGGATAGGTGATCTTTAGAGCAGGTTGAGTCCCAGAAGCTACTTCGTGTAACTCTGTTGCTTCATAATGGTAATCATTTTTATCGACTAAAGTGATCTGCGCTTTACCTCGTACTAACTTTTGAAGTCGATGAACAGTTTGGAGTCCAGCATAACCAGCTCCTAAAACAACGATTTTTTTCATAATAGATCTCCTCTCAATATATTGATCAAATGATGATACCTAAAAAATAACAAATGACTTGTAAACTTGACCCAACAGCTAAAGTCTTGACAGCCGTGATAAAAGTCTCACTTTTGACTTGCTTAGCTTGTAAAAGTCGATTTTGACGATAAAAAAAAGGTAAAGCCAATAAAACAAGTAATACAGTGTACGGAGCTAGACCTAAAAAAGGGGCTAATGCTAGAAAAACAAGTGCTAAAATATCTTTGAGCGTATAGAGCCTTAATGCTCGTTCTTTTCCTAAATAGTGAACTAGCGTATAGCGCTTATTTTTCTCATCTTCGGCTAGATCACAAAGGTTATTGGCTAGCATTAAGTTAGAGATCCATAACACATTTGGTAAAGCTAACAAAAAGAGCTTGCTAAGTTCACTTAGCTCCCACGAAAAGATCTGATAGGTGTTAACATAAACACTGATCAAGGTGATCATAAATCCCATCGTAAAGCCAGAAAAAACTTCCCCTAAGGGTAAACTTGAAAGTGGACGCGGACCAGCCGAATACAAGATCCCCACACTAAAACAAAAGACTCCCAGCCATAATAAAGGCCAACCTGTTTGAAAAACTAAATAGATCCCAAGTCCTCCAGCGATCACCGCCATTGTGCTAAGCAATGCTAACACAAGCTTGGGCGAAAGCTGCTCTCGCCCAATGATATTGGTCTTTTGGCGATAGACTTTTGTATCTAAAGCATGGTGATAATCGTTATAGTTATCCCACGCATCAACAGCCATATTGAATAAAAATATCGCAATAAATAAGCAAAGCGATAAACGCCATTGAAAAGCATGATAATAATAATAACTAAAACCTACACCGAGTAAGAAAGGTAAGATACTAGCTGTTTTGGCTTTGATCTCAACTAACTCTAAAAAAACTTTGAGTGACATTCAAATTACCTCGCTTTGTACTGGTTTAGCTTTCACAGTATAGTGTACAATAAAACCAGATAAATATGTCGAAGGGAACTTTAAATAATGAAAGCAAATTTTTGGCACCAATATCCACTAGTCAAAGACGATCTTGTCAAAGTCAACCAACTGATCCGTCAAAAGATCGTCGTTAAAGACCCCAAACTTGAAGCAGCACTATTAGAAATGACTAATAATGGCGGTAAATATCTTCGTCCCGCTTTATTACTTCTCTTTTCAAAGAGCGCTCAGGCTCGTCCAGCCGATGAGCGTCTTTTAAAGCTTGCTGCTTCGATCGAAGTTTTGCACACTGCTACTTTGCTTCACGACGATGTGATCGATGATTCACCTAAACGTCGCGGTCAAGTCAGTATTCAGAGTGCTTTTGGCAAAGATATCGCTGTATATGCTGGTGATCTCTTATTTACTGTTTTCTTCGATTTGATCGCTGAAGTGCTTTACGATTCACCTTACTTACAGATCAACGCCCGCGTTATGCGTCAGATCTTAAATGGTGAGATCCAGCAAATGAACGCTCGCTTTGATACTGAGCAAACTTTCCTATCATATTTACGTAACATCAATGGAAAAACAGCCGCGATCTTTAGTTTAGCTTGTGCTGAAGGAGCTTTTTTTGGTCAAGCCGATCCGTCTGAAGTCAAATTAGCTAAACAGATCGGGCAAAACATCGGGCTTAGTTTCCAAATGTTAGATGATATTTTAGATTATTCTGATGCTAAAAGACTCAATAAACCAGTCATGGAAGATCTTGCAACTGGAGTCTATTCTTTGCCACTCTTAGTCCTTTTACCTAAACATCAAGCAACTTTTGCTCCTTATCTTGAAAAAAAACAGACGCTAACTTTACAAGAAATGGAACAAGTCAAACAACTTGTTGTTGAGCTAGGTGGCATAGCACAAGCAACTACTTTAGCCCAAAAATTCACGCAAAAAGCTTTACAGCAAGTCGAGCTACTTGCACCTTCACCTAAAAAAGAGTTACTCAAAAAATTGATCACTCGTTTACTCAAACGAACTTATTAACGTCCTTCATCAGCACGTTTCAATTTTTGAAAGCGTTCATTTTTGATCAATTCTTCCGGTGTTCCCTGCATCTCGATCTGACCATCTTCAATAAAAATGATCTGATCCATCGCTTCGATCCCTTGTAAGTGGTGCGTGATCCAGAGAAGTGTTTTATCTTGCAAAACATCTAGAAAAGTTGTGATCAAAGCCTGTTCTGTGATCGGATCAAGCCCTACTGTTGGTTCATCTAAAATGATCACTGGTGCATCTTTTAATAAGATCCGCGCTAAGGCTAATCGATGTCTCTCGCCACCAGAAAAACGCAGTCCTGCCTCATCGACTAATGTTTCAAGTCCTTGGGGCAGTTTTTTGATCAGCTTTTCTAAGCCGACACGCTGTAAAACTTCCCAGATCTCAGCATCACTTGCTGTTTCATTACCTAAACGAATATTATTAGCGATCGTTGTATTAAAAAGATATGGTGTTTGCTGGATCACGCCGATATAACGCGCGATCTCATCGCCAAAGGCTTTGACTGGTACTTGATTCAACTTGATCTTCCCACTAGTCGGCTCTAGATCTCCTCGGATCAAACTAGCCAAAGTACTCTTGCCAGAGCCACTTCTCCCTAAAAGCGCGATCTTTTCACCAGGCATCAACGTCAGATCGATCCCAGATAAAACAGGAACTTTTCCACCAGGATAAATATATGTCATATCTTTGATCTTTAGAGTATATGGTGCTATGATCTCAGGTGCTTTTTGGGGTATCTCTGGGGTAGGTAAAGCATTTAACCGTTTGATCGAATCTAAATAAATATTTGTTTCTTGCGCTGCATTTGGTAGTTGGATAAAAGCATCAGCTAAGGGAAAAACACATAAAACAAAAGCAGCGATATAATTGATCTGATCACTGCCACTTTTTCCAAAAGCCCAACTTGCCCAAACTAAAACACTTAAAATGATCACTAAAAAGACAAGCTGCCCTAATAAATCACGAATGCGCTCAAAACTGCGCATCTTGGCTTGCGTTTTCAAGAGTTCTGCTTCATTTTCTTGGTGTCGCTTCAAATAGTCAGCTGTTCGTTTAGAAAAGATCCAATCAAAAACACCCATGACATTATCAGTCAGATCTAGATACAAGTCATTTTTGACTTGTTTTTCATATTCTTGCCGAGCACCATTGACGATGACCGACCACAAAGGAAGCGCCAAGATCAATAGGCCATATAAAATAAGCATCCATAATGCAAAAGGCCACGCAATGATCCCAAGCGAAATAATAATAAAAACATAGAGACCACAGACCGTAAAAAACGGAAAAAGTGTCCGCAAGTATAGATTTTGAATATGTGCGACGTCTTCAGATAATAAGCCTAAAATATCGCCTAAACGATATTTATTACTAAAAAATACAGCATCTCTTTCTAAAGCATCATACATTTTTTTGCGAAACTCAGAAGTCATCTTAAAGACCCAGTTATGACTAGTGAGCCGTTCTAGATAATGTAATACGGGGCGACAGATCCCAAAGGCACGCGTCAAAACGATCGGAACGTAAACTAATAAAATATTCTCTGGTGGTGTTGCTGATTTAGTGATCAAATAGCCACTTGTAAACATCAACCCACCTGCACAAATAAACGTCAGGATCCCTAAAAAGATCGCCAAATAAAGTGTTTTCCGATAGTGCTTTAAAAAAGGTCTGACCCACTGATCAGTTTTTAAAGCTTGCAAAAATGGTAGTTTATTGAACATGCTTTGACTCACCTCGCATTTCTGCTAGTAGCTTACAAAAGTATCCTTTTTTATTCAACAGTTCAGTATATGTTCCTTGTTCGACCAATTTTCCTTCATCCATAACTAAGATCAGATCCATCTCTTTCATCCAATGCAAACGATGCGTTGCAAAAAATACTAAACGATCTTGCATCAGTGGTAACATCTTTTCTTTTAACTCCAATTCAGTCTCGATATCTAGATGTGCCGTCGGTTCATCAAAAAGCATCACTTTGCGCTTTGGATCTAGCAAAGCACGTGCTAAAGCGATCCGCTGCGCTTGCCCTCCAGATAAGGCCCGTTTCCCACTACCGATCTTTGTCTCCAAGCCAGCTGGTAACTCTTTAACTAAGCGTTCTAAGCCGACGATCTTGATCGCCTTATAAAGAGCTTCATCAGAAACTTCTGGAGTATAAAAAGCAAGATTATTCCGGAGCGTATCTGAAAAAACATATGGTGTTTGCGGAATGTAGAGCACTTGATCTTTCCAAGTGTCTATATCTAAATTTGAAACTTCATGTCCTTGGACTTCAAAATGACCTGCACTTGGACTCGTAAAACCACTCAAGAGATTGATCAAAGTCGATTTGCCTGAGCCACTCATCCCAATGATCCCGACTTTTTTAGTACCTGTTACTGTAAAAGATAGCTCCTCTAAAGCTGTCTGTTCTGCATACGCAAAACTTACTCTGTTAACTTCAAAAGTCGAAGTCCTTTGCCAAGGAACAAGTTTGATATCAAATGGGGTCCTTGTTTTTTCAGCAATGATCTTAGTGATCGCATGAAAAGCATTTTTACCATTCAAAGTTGCATGGTAATCATTTGCAAAATTTCTGATCGGTAAAAAATATTCTGGAGCTAAGATCAAGATCGACAAAGCGTAGAAGAGACTGATCTGTTGATCGATCAAGCGCAAACCCAAAAAGACAGCTAACACTGCGATCGAGAGCGTCGTGAAAAAATCAAGCGCAAAAGTCGACAGCATTGCAACTTTTAAAGTCTGCATCGTTGTCTTGCGAAAAGTCTCACTTGAGCGATAAACACTTTTCGAATACCGTTTACTCAAGCCAAAATATTTCAAAGTATCGATCCCCCGCAATGAATCGATAAAATGGTTCGACAAACGCTGAAATGTCACAAATTGGCGATCAGCTTTTGCTTTAGCCGCATATCCTAAGATGATCATGAATAAAACGATCAAAGGATAAACTAACAACATAATGAGACCTGAAGTTAGGTCCATATAAAAGGCGACCACTAAGATCAAAAGTGGGATCAGTGCCATTTGCGTCAGCTTACTTAAAACTAACTTTAAATAACTTTCAACTTGGAAGATCCCATCAAGCGTCAAAGTGATCAAATTTCCTGTTCCTTGTTCTTGAACAAGATCAGGTCCAAGTACAAAAATTTTCTTTAATAATTTTTGACGCATTTTTTGCGCAGTTTTACGTGCATAATCATCTAAGAGCTTACTATCAAGATAGATCGTGATTTGACGCAAAATAAAACACAGGCTAAAACCTAAGATCAAACTCAACTGGCTTTTCAAAGAATGTCCCAGCCAAAGTTGAGTTAGCGCCAAACTCAAACATAAAGCTTGACCAATGATAAGTAAAGCTTGCAGAAAAGTGATCCCTGCAAGCTTTACCATGATCTGTTTTATCCCTGCTAACTTAAACAGCAGTTTATCGACCATTATTTGACCTCCGCGGTTTGGATCACTGGCAAAGCGATCCGTTTTCTAAAGATCCAGTATGCCCAGATCGTATAGGCCAAAATAAATGGAAGTAAACAAACTGTTGCGATCGTCATAACGGTCAATGTATATGAAGTCGAAGAGCTATTTTGGATCAAGAGATCAAATTTAGAACTGATACTTGAGATCATTACTCGTGGAAACATCCCGATAAAGATCATCGCAACTAAGGCGACCATCGTTAAGCCACTAGAAATAAAAGCTAGCATCTCATTGCCTTTAAAAGTTGCCACATGTCCTAAAATAGCAAAAAATACGATCGCTAAAACAGTTACACTCGTCCCAAGTGGATGAACTGCAAAGAAATCTGTGTTAAAGAACAATAACAACGCGAACACAACAAGTCCAGCATATAAGATCCAATATAGAAATTCGGCATAATTACGTGCTCGTTCGCGGATCGCACCAACCGTTTTTAACGCAATATAATTGAGTCCATGTAAGTATGTCAATAGAACTAAGGCTACTCCACCAACAAGCGAGAGCCAGTTGAAATAATCAAAGAAACTAGCATGCATGTTCCCTTGAGCATCGATCGGCATGCCTTGGATCATTGAAACAAACATCACGCCCAAGAAAAAAGGAACGAGTAAACTTCCAAGGGCTAAAGTCGTGCTCCAAAGATGTTGCTTTTTAGGATCATCGGCAGCCCGAAATTCAAACGAGACCCCACGAATGATCAATCCAACCAAGATCACAAGTAAGATCAAATAGTACCCACTAAAAAGAGTAGCATACCAGTATGGAAAAGAAGCAAACATCGCGCCCCCGGCTGTGATCAACCAAACTTCATTTCCATCCCAAACCGGGCCGATCGTCTCGATGATCTGTGTCCGTTCTTCTTCATTATGCGCTAACGAGCGAGTCGCCATGCCAACTCCAAAATCAAAACCATCTAAAAAGAAGAAACCTGCAAATAAAACACCGATCAATACAAACCATAAGATCTGTAGAAAACTCATCTTAAAACGCCCCCTTATCAAACGGATCAAGGAACTTTTGTGCAAACTGCGACTCTTGGAGTTCCGTTGGATCTTTTTGTAACTGACGTACAACTAAACGGATCATTACGATCGCTAGCGTTGTAAACAGTACAAAGTAAACGATATTAGAGATCAATAAAGACGTAGCTGAAACATTTGATGAGATACTTTGTTGGATCGTAAAGAGTCCGTAAACTGTCCATGGATAGCGGCCAAACTCAGTAATGAACCACCCTGCCGTATTCGCAATAAATGGTGTAAATGTCGTTAAGGCCAAGACCCATAACATCCAGCGTTTCTCATACAGTGTTTCTTTTTTCTTGCGTAGCATCCAAAGACTGACCAATGAAACTAAGATGATCCAAGCTCCAAAACCAGCCATCACTCTGAAACTCCAGAAAAGCGTATTGACTGGTGGGATATAATCCATCTTTGTCCCATCGATCTCAGTACCATACTTTTCTTTCATTTCTTTATTGATCTCATCCATCCCTTTGACTGCCCCAGTTGTTTTATTATACGAAAGCACACTCAACATCACAGGAATATCGATATTATATTTGACCGTATGATTTTTCGTATCGGCGATCCCGACAACTGTCCATGGTGCTTGATCACCAGTCGTTTTATAAACCGCCTCTGTCGCTGCAAATTTCATCGGTTGTTCATAGATCAAATACTTCATCTGAAGATCACCAAGTAAGACTGTACCTAATGAAAAAATGAGTGACATCCAAAGTCCTAAACGCATCGAACGCTTATAGAGATCTTTAGCTCCTTTAGAGATATCTTTTTTCAAAAGTTGGAATGCAGTCAAGCCAGCTAAAATGATGCCTCCCATCGTCAAAGCAGCCAAGATCACATGTCCATACTCAAACCAAAGTTGTGGATTCTTCAACAAAGCAAAGAAATCTACCATTTCGGCCCGACCACCCTTGATCGCATACCCGACTGGATGTTGCATAAATGAATTCGCCGAAAGGATCCATAGTGCCGAAGTCAAAGTTCCAAAACAAGTCATCCAAATGAAAAATAAGTGCAAACCTTTTTTAGCTCGATCCCAAGTAAAGACCCATAGACCGATAAAAGTCGATTCGATAAAGAATGACAACAACGCTTCTAAAGCTAACGGAGCCCCGAAAATATCCCCCATAAACCGCGAATAATCCGACCAGTTCATCCCAAATTGGAATTCTTGGATCAACCCAGTCACGACTCCGACCGCAAAACTCAACAGGAATATATTGCCCCAAAACTTGGCTAGCTTCTTATACGCTTCATTATTAGTCCGAACATAGATCGTTTCTAAGATCGCAACGACAAACGCTGTCCCGATCGAAAACGGCACAAAGAAAAAGTGATAAACCGTCGTCATCGCAAATTGAAAACGCGCTAGATCTACAATATCCATCATTATCCCTCCATTCTTATGAGATAAAATATTCACACTTTAAGTTTACTATTGCCTCTAAGCGTTTTCAAATATTTAACATTTTAAACATTGAACAAATCAATTTTTTTAGAATTTTCCATCCAAATAATTAACTTTATTCTATTTTTTTAGCTAGTTTTTTGCTAAATCGCTTCTTCTCACGTAAAGTTATATAAAAAAGGGGTATTCGTCAACTGATATGGATATTCCTACAAACACTTCCTACAATAGAATGTGGGGAGTGTTTTTTTTACGCAAATATACAATCAATTCGTAAAAAGAAAAATTGTTGATTAGCAAAACCGTAACAACTTCGTTTTAAGAGTTTGATCTTTCGATTGATACCCTCCAAAGGACCATTGGAATATTTTGAAGTTACGCTATTTATTAGATAGCTGCGATTTTTACGGAAAGTACGAATAGTCGTATCCATCTCTGTATTGGTGCGCTCATAACTATCGAGAACCTCATTCAAAGTAGTAATGTCTTTATTCTTCAAAGCTAAGGTAATATCTTGGTAAGTCTGATAAACTATTTTGAATTCAGAAAATTTATTGATGATCAAGTCGATCGCATTCTGTTGAGTCATATATTCATTGATTCCCCTAAGATAGACAACATTTTTAGGGTCGATCTCATCAGATTTCTTATGGAATAAACGCCACTGTGATTTGAGAATCTTGTATTCTCGACTATGCTTATTGAGTGATCTAGTGAGAGCGATTCGACAACTGTCTAAAGCACGTCCGGCTAGCTGAACTATATGAAACCGATCAATAATAATCTTGGCATTCGGGAAAAGTCGGCGAATGAAGCGCTGGTATTGAGCGTTTAAATCAATGACGACTGATTCCACTTGATCACGTTCAAACTTTGAGTAACGATTTTCAAAATAATTGATAATGGTAGAAGATAGTCTATCTGGGAGTTTAACAACTAACTTATGAGTTTGTGCATCACAACAGATAAAAGAAGTTGTATTTTTAATCGAACGAAATTCATCAAAACAAAGATTCTTGGGCAAAACAGGTACTCGATATTGAGGTTTGATCCGTTCGACAATAGTTCTTCGAACACTACTAGCAGAGCAATGACAGATGCGAGCGATAAGTTCACCGTTCAAACCTTCCCTAGCTAATAACATGATCTGATTTTTTAGTTTACGAGAAAGAGTTTGATTAGGCTTAGTCAATTCAGAGGTCGCACCGAAAGTTGTGCGACAATTTTTACATTGATAGCGTTGTTTATGAAGGATCATTTCATAACGTATACCGTTTAAACTTGGTAAACGTACGTGAGCTTTAGCGAAACCATTTTTATTAACAGTGGCAAAGCCACAATTTCGACAACGGCTGATAGGATAAGATAGTACAGCTTTGATCAAAACTAATTTCTCTGTGCCATTATTTAAATTATCGATAACATCAATAACTTTGAGATTAGGGTCTTTAATATTTAGAAGTTTTAGTATACAATCGTTATGGGACATTTAAATTCTCTCCTTTACGTGGTTTGTGGTGAATTCATTGTATAACGAGAGGGCATTAAATGTCCTTTTTTTGCGCAAAAAAACTGGTATGGAATTTTTCATCCATACCAGAAAGTGTATACCCTAAAAAAGCCAGCTAGTCGAGCTAGCTGACCTCTTAATTACTAATCTTTCGTTCTGATCGTAAAACCACGATCATTTTTGGAGACACGTTCTCGTGTTTCAACGCGACGTTTCTTTTTACCATCACGATAATTTTTTTGTTTTCCATATTCACGGTAATTATTTTTAACGTTTCTCCGTCCACCGTTACGCTTGTACTTACCATTACCTTTTGAATATTTCTTTCGCCGTGGTAACGGGCGTTCTGGCGTGATCTTGACAGGAACTTGTGAAGCATCATCTTTTGTCATATTATTCAACAAAGCTGCTACAAGATCCACATCATCATATTGAGCTAAAAGTTCCTTAGCTTGAGTCGCATACTTTTCAGTTTCAGTTTTAGCGACTAATTCTTTGATCTCATCTAAAGCTGACGAGATCTGACCAACAAAAGCTTCTTGTTCTGTTGGTGGTCGTAAAGGTTCCATTCGTTTCTTCGTCAAACGTTCGATCACACGCAAATAATCCATTTCATTTGGAGTGACAAAGGTGACTGAGACCCCATGCCGTCCGGCACGACCAGTCCGTCCGATCCGATGGACATAGCTCTCTGGATCTTGAGGGATATCATAGTTATACACATGTGTGACCCCTGAGATATCTAAACCACGGGCTGCCACATCAGTCGCAACTAAAATATCCAACTTTCCTTCTTTGAAGCGTTTCAAAATATTCATCCGTCGCTGCTGTGAAAGATCACCATGGATCCCAGCAGCATTATAACCTCGAGCTTCAAGTCCTTTTGATAATTCATCGACCCGGCGCTTTGTCCGTCCAAAAACGATCGTTAATTCAGGAGTTTGAACGTCCAAGATCCGCGTCATAATATCAAATTTTTCATAATCACGCGCTTTAACAAAATATTGATCAACTAGATCAGTTGTCAATTCTTTGGCTTTGATCTTTACGATCTCAGGTTCGGTCATGAACTTTTCACCGATACGTAAGATCTCTTTTGGCATCGTAGCAGAGAAAAGGAGTGTTTGACGCTCATTTGGGATCTGAGCAACGATCTTCTCAATATCGTCTAAAAAGCCCATGTCAAGCATCTCATCTGCTTCATCTAACACAAGCATCTTGACATGACTAAGATCAACGGTCTTACGTTCGATGTGATCAAGTAAACGCCCTGGAGTTCCTACTAAGATCTGAGGCGGGTTTTTCAAGAGTTTGATCTGGCGTCTGATGTCAGCGCCCCCATAAACGACTTGAACTTTAGCTCGTTTATCTTTTCCGAGACGATATAACTCTTCTTGTGTTTGGATCGCCAATTCACGTGTTGGTGAGATCACGATCGCTTGGATCGCACGTTCTTTTGGATCAACATGCTGTAGCAATGGTAAACCAAAAGCAGCAGTTTTCCCAGTCCCTGTTTGGGCTTGGCCGATCACATCTTTATGTGCGAGCACAAGTGGGATCGTGGCTTCTTGGATCGGTGTTGCTTCTTCAAAGCCACTGCGTTTGATCGCAGTTAACAGGTCTTTAGTCAGACCAAGTTCATCAAATTTCAAAAAATCTCCTGCTATATAATATGGAATAACGCTAAGAACGTTAAAGCTCTTTTGTTACTAGAAAGAAATATAGTTTTTCCCTTCTTGTTTTTATTTACTATCATTGATAACGACTGACGTCGGCATTAAAATGCCATTACATTTCGTCAGTGATCTTTTATTCAAGGCGTTTAGGCTAACAAGCTCGTTAAAACCCCCACCTTCTTTTTGACTGATACCCACTCCACATTTTATCTTTCTGATGGATACCAGAACTCGCTATTATACGTTTTATTTTTCGTACTCTCTTTGGAAAACGATCTGACACGTATCATAATAGCATAGCATTTTTAAGCGTTCTTAGCAATCTTAGCTAAAACTTCTTCTAAATGGATCCCATGGCTTGCTTTAAGTAAAACAACATCATCTGGTCCAAGTTCTTTTAAAAGATCGGCCGCTAAAGCGTCTTTTTCTTCTGGACGATAGCTCCGAACTTTATCCAAGGAAAACTTATCTGCTAGTGCTGTTGCCAAATTTCCCATCAAAGGGCCACACAAATAGACCGTATCGATCATATTCGGATCAATTTCTGTGGCTAAAGATGCGTGCATTTTTGCTGCATCTGCGCCCAGTTCTAACATATCACCTAATACAACGATCCGCTTTCCTGTCGTTTTTACAGTTGCAAAAGCTTGTAAAACTTCTTTAGCCGCAGTTGGGTTGGAGTTATACACGTCACTTAAGATCTGCGCTCCATTGTAAGCTTTGAGCCACTCAGTCCGATTTTTAGTCATTTCGAAATGCTCTAACGCGTGTGCCATCTCGTTGACATCTAACATAAAATAATGCCCGACACTCAAGGCTGCAAGTGCATTTTTTACGTTATACGCCCCAATAAGTGGGATCGTAAAATTGACTTCAGGCCAAAGCGTGACGCGAAAACTTGATTTTGTCGCATCACTAACGATATTTATTGCTTGAAGATCATCACCTGGTTCACTTCCAAATGTAAACGTCTCTTGGATCAGATCTGTCGTTCGTTCAACTAAAAGCGGCTCATCTCCATTATAGATCAAGGCGCCATCTTCTTTGAGCCCACTTACGATCTCTAGTTTCGCATCAGCGATCTTAGCGCGAGTCCCAAAAAATTCGATATGAGCTTCACCGATCATCGTGATCACAGCAACATCTGGCTCAGCTAAACGACTCAATTGTTCGAGTTGCCCAAAACGATCCATTCCCATTTCAACGACGAGTACTTCTGTATTTGGTTCCATCGAAAGGATCGTCATTGGGACACCGATCTCGTTGTTAAAATTGGCAAATGTTTTTTGGACATTGAATTGAGTACTCAAAACAGCAGCGATCATATCTTTTGTTGTAGTCTTGCCGTTGCTCCCAGTAACAGCTACGACTTTGGGATTGATCTTTTGTAAATAGTAACGACTCAATTCTTGCAAAGCACTCAAAGTATCTGCGACTTCCAAAGCTGGCACAGCCAGATCAGCTTCTTTGTGATCTGTTTGCCATAAGACAGCCAGCGCGCCATTTTCGATCGCCGCATCGACATAACGATGGCCATCTTGCTCACCTAAAAGAGGGATAAATAAAGCACCTGGGCGTAAAGCACGACTATCAAAACTCACACTCGTGATCGTGATCTCTTCCCATTCTTTGTGTGGCTCTATCTTTAAGGCACGGGCGATCTCAGATAATTGCATTTTCATGCGAATATTCTTCCTTTCTGGCCAAACACGGCCTCATCGATAAATCGACATAACTTTTTTCAGTTCCTTCCCATTGTATCACAAAGACTAGCCAGCGACAAAAGAGCGTCTAGCCCAGGCTAAACGCTCTTTTGAATCAATTACATTTTCTCTAAACGCTTGATCCGCTCTTTGATCGGAGGATGCGTGTCAAAGAGATGCGCCCATGTCTTTCCTTTAAAAGGGTCTGCGATATACATCGAAGCACTACTTGGATCTGCCGCTTGCATCGGAGCACTAGTCGAGATCTTTTCCAAAGCATTGATCAATCCAAGTGGATTACGTGTCAGCTCCACAGCAGAAGCATCGGCTAAATACTCTCGGTTACGCGAAAGTGCCATTTGCGCCATCGAAGCTGCGATCGGTCCTAAAATAACAGCTAACAAAGCTAAGACAAGCATGATGATATCTAAGATCCCATTACCTTCTTCACGGTCATTTCGCCGTCTAGCCCCACCCCAAAACATCGAGTTCATCCCAAAGTTGGCTAACATCGAAACGACAGCAGCTAAAGCTAGAGCTGTTGTTTGCAGACGAATATCGTAATTTCTGATATGTGAAACTTCATGAGCCATGACTCCTTCGATCTCTTCGCGGTTCAGACGCGCTAAAAGTCCAGTCGTCGCTGCAACTGCTGAATGTTGTGGATCACTTCCCGTCGCAAAAGCATTTGGACTTGGATCATCAATGATAAAGACTCGGGGCATCGGAACTTTACCGACTAAAGCCATATCTTCGACGATATGCCAGAGTTCAGGTGCTTGACTTGGATCTGTGATCTCACGAGCATTATTCATATTCATTACAACATCAGTCGACTGTCCGAGCATAACAAACATATAAACAAAGCCTAAGACAAGCGCAAAAATGACCCCCATCGTTGCACTCCCAGCAAAAGCATAACCGATCGCTGCGCCGATAAGTGCTACTAACATCAAAAAGCCAAAAACGACCACAACTGTCTTGCGTTTATTTGAAGCGATCTGTTGATATAACATAGACTATTTCCTCTAATCAAATGATACTTTTGGTGCTTCTTTTTGTTCTTCTGGCACAGATAGATATTCAACTTTAGTAAAGTGATGGATCTTTGCGATCAAGTTTGATGGGAAAGTCACCAAGCGTTGGTTATATGCTGCCGCTGAAGAATTGAACAATTGCCGTGAATAAGCAATCTTATTTTCTGTGTTTGTCAATTCTTCCATCAATTTTGTAAACTCTTGGTTGGCTTTTAGATCAGGATAATTTTCTGATAAAGCAAAGATCGAGCGCAAAGTATCTGTCAATTGATTAGAAACTTCCATTTTAGCTTGATGATCGCCTTCAGGTATCGAGACCAATTGATTTCTCAACTTGATCACTTCAGCTAAAGTTTCTTTTTCATGCTTTGCATAACCTTTTGTTGTTTCAACTAAATTAGGGATCAGGTCATTTCGTCTTTTTAATTGGACATCGATCTGACTCCAAGATTCTTCAGTATAAATTTTTGCTTTTTGTAGTCCGTTATAAAGTGAGATATAAATAGCGATCAATAAAATAACGATCACTATAATAGCGATCCATACCATAATAAAATCCTCCTCTGCTTTTTTACAAAAAAAGCCGGGGGTGGATCAGATCCACTCTCGGCTCATGCAGTACCCAATAAAATCGGATAGGATAAGTCCACTCCACAATGTCCTCATCCAAGCACACTGCGATCCGGCAGTATAATGTGCTCTGCTATCGACACTGACCACTAGTCGTCGCAACGAAACGATCATCAAAGATCGTCTGGTCTATCTCGACTCATCGCATACTGCTATTTTAGACTATTTTTGTGTACAATGCAAATCAGAGATCTTTGTCCATCCGATGGTGGGCGATCCCCGCGTCTAAAAAGCCAGCGCCTTTAACATGATAACCTAATTTTTCATAAAAACCTTGGGCTTGATCTTGAGCACCTAATGTTAATTTCTTGATCCCTTGTTTGCGCGCTTCTACTTCAAGAGCCAGCAAAAGTTCTTTAGCTAAACCTTGACCTCGGGCTTCTTTTACAGTTGCGACCCGCTGGATATGCCATACCCCAGGTTCTTCTTCAAAAACACGTGCTGTTACAACAGGAGATTTAGCTAAATAACCGACAAAATAGCGTGGACCTGCTTCATTTTCCAATTCAAGTTCTGGTGTGACGCCTTGCTCTTCGATAAAAACTTTTTTTCTGATCGTTACAGCATCTTGATAGATCGGATCAGTAAGTTCTAAAGTTGATTTGATCTCCACTATGATCCCTCCTTGCAAATTATCTAAGATCTTACCATAGCTCGCTCAACAAAGACAATTTACTTGTATTTTATTGACTAAGAACTATAATGAAGGTGTGATCAGTTCTACGAGGGTAGAACGTTAACGGAAAGAGGCGAAGGATTCATGGCTAAGAAGTTAAGTAAAGAAGAACGCAAGGCTCTGGCTCGCAAAGCGATGGAAGCACGCGCTAAGCAACCAAAACCAGCTGCTGGATCAGGCTTTGCTAAACTTGATTCTGATGCTGCACACCTACGTGGCTAATTACCGTTAGAACTTCACAAGATTTTTTAAGGTCATCTTTGCGATGGCCTTTTTTTATTGAAAAATTTAATATTTTTTCAAAATTCCTCTATCCCCTGTCCTTGAGCTGAAGAAAGCGATTGTTAATTCATTTTACAATTTGCACGTTTTTTAAGCATATGTTACGGTCTATACATCGTTTTTATGCGTAAATGCTTAATCACAGGAAGGATGTTTAATTATGACAGTTGAGATCGAAGTTCGCAATGTGAGCAAGATCTTTGGTCGCCAAGTAGAAAAAGCGCAAAAACTCGCTTCGAAAGGATCTAGTAAAGCGGAGATCCTTCAAAAAACTGGAGCAACGGTCGGTGTCGATCGTGTCTCTTTTCAAGTCCAGAAAGGCGAGATCTTTGTCATCATGGGACTATCTGGGAGCGGAAAATCGACCGTTCTACGGATGCTAAACCAACTTATCAAAACAACATCTGGTGAGATCATTGTCGATGGACAAGATCTAACTAAAATGACTAAAAAAGAATTGCTCGCATTTCGGCGTACGAAAATGAGCATGGTCTTTCAAAATTTTGCTCTTTTCCCGCACTACACTGTGCTCGAAAATGTAGCCTATGGTCTAGAAGTCAAAAGTATGCCCAAAGCTAAGCGCCAAGAAAAAGCACGTCAAGCTTTGGCACTCGTCGGTTTAAAGGGCTACGAAGATCAATATCCCAACCAGCTTTCAGGTGGGATGCAACAACGTGTAGGGCTTGCGCGTGCTCTAGCAAGTGATGCTCAGATCCTTTTGATGGACGAAGCTTTTTCAGCTCTTGATCCTCTCAACCGTAAAGAGATGCAAGATGAGTTGTTACGGATCCAAGCTGAGTTGAACAAGACGATCATTTTTATCAGCCATGATCTCAATGAAGCTTTAAAATTAGGTAATCACATCATGATCATGCGCAATGCTAAACTCATCCAAGTCGGTACGCCCGAAGAGATCTTGACGGCGCCAGCAAATGACTACGTGGAAAAATTTATCGAAGATGTCGATCGCAGTCGGATCTTAACGGCTGAAAATGTGATGATCACCCCTGCAATGGTCAACATCGAAAAAGCGGGTCCCCGCACAGCTTTACGCGAAATGCGTGAAAACCACACTTCTTCTATTTACCTTGTCGATAGTAAATATCACTTTAAAGGCTTTGCCACAGCTCAAGCTATCATAGATGCACTTAAAAATGGTCAAAATGATCTGGCAACGATCGCAGTGACCGACGTTCCAACTACAACACTTGATACGGTTTTGACTGATCTTTTAGCTGATGTCTCAACGACTTCGATCCCGTTTGCCGTCTTAGATGAACAAAAACGTTTACGCGGGATCATCGTTCGGGGGGCTGTCTTAGCCGCACTTTCAGGAAATGAGGTTGAAATTTAATGTTTGATATTCCAAAACTCCCACTTGAAGACTGGATCAATACTGGGGTCGATAGACTTTCACACTACACTGGATTTTTTGATGCGATCTCAAATTTTATTGCAACGATCGCCAATGCTTTTCAGGCTGTTTTTGATCTTTTACCTGTGTGGCTCTTTATCACCTGCTTACTCGTAACGACCTACTATGTTCGGCGCGCCCAAAAGAAATGGGGCCTCCTCATTTTTGAGCTCTTAGGCCTTTTATTCATTTGGAATATGGGCTACTGGCGGGATATGACACAAACACTAACACTTGTTTTGACTTCATGTTTACTTGTCTACGTTTTGGGGATCCCCCTTGGCGTCTGGATGGCTAAAAATAAGACCGTCAAATTGATCGTCCAACCGATCTTAGATTTCATGCAGACAATGCCTGCCTTCGTCTATTTGATCCCAGCTGTAGCATTTTTCGGGATCGGGACCGTTCCTGGTGTGATCGCTTCGGTGATCTTTGCAATGCCACCAACTGTGCGCATGACTGAACTTGGGATCAATAATGTTCCAGAAGAGTTGATCGAAGCCGCTGATTCATACGGCTCGACGAGTTGGCAAAAGCTCTTCAAATTGCAATTACCACTAGCTAAAAATACGATCATGTCTGGAATGACACAATCATTGATGCTGGCTTTATCGATGGTCGTGATCGCTTCGATGATCGGAACGCTTGGTCTAGGAACTAAAGTCTATTTTGCAGTCGGACGCAATAATGCTGGGGCTGGTTTCACTGCGGGGCTTGCGATCGTCATCTTGGCGATCATTTTAGATCGTCTGAGTCAATCGTTACGTACACCTAAATAAGGGGGAAAAAAGATGCAAAAAGCAAAGAAATTTCTTTTACTAGGTTTGCTTGGTTTTTGCCTGACTTTAGCCGGATGTAGCGCTTCGACCCAAGCTAAATACGATCCTCAAAAAGCGTTAGGTCCCCAGATCAACTATACGATCACTGGGATCGATGCTGGCGCAGGTGTTATGGGAAATACTGCGACTGCTTTAGAAAAGTATGGCCTAGCCCAAAATAATTGGCAGTTACAAACAAGTTCAACAGCAGCGATGACCAGCGTCTTAGATAAGGCGATCAAAGCTAAACAACCAATCGTTATCACTGGCTGGGTCCCGCATTGGATGTTCACAAAATATGACCTTAAATTTTTAAAAGATCCTAAAAAAGTTTACGGCGCTAAAGAAGGGATCCATACGATCGCACGGACAGGGCTCAAACAAGAAAAACCAGGTCTTTATCAGTTTTTACAAAATTTCAACTGGACACCTGAGCAGTTGGCTCAAGTCATGCTCCAGATCAATAACGGGGTCGAGCCAACAACAGCCGCTAAAGCTTACCTCAAAAAACATCCTGAACAAGTCAAAGAGTGGCTCAAAAACGTCCCGACTGGAAATGGTCAAACAGTCACGCTGGCTTATGTTGCTTGGGATTCAGAGATCGCTTCGGCTAATGTCGTCGCACAAGCTCTCAAAACAAAAGGTTATCGCGTCACGCTCCGCCCCATGGACGCACAACCAATGTGGATTGCGATCGCCACAGGAGCAGCTGACGCTTCTTTTAGCGCTTGGCTTCCGACAACGCATCAAGCTTATGCCCGTTCCTTTCAAGGACGCTATGATGATGTACGCGTTAACTTGGAAGGTGCAAAAACTGGTCTAGCTGTCCCAACTTACATGACTAAGGTCGATTCGATCGAAGACCTTAAAACTAAGTAAAGGACCGTAAAAGAGAAAAAACGCTAAGGGATCACCCTTTAAAAGGTGACTCCTTAGCGTTTTTCTAGTCTCTTTTTAATGAGATTCAGCCGGAAATCCCGTGACTTCAGTCATGGAATGGATAGGCCCTGTCAAGCCCCGTAAGGAGCTTTTTTCATCTCATTGTATTTTTGATCGTTTATATATTTCTCAACTACTTCTTTACTCATATTACCTAATGTGCTCATGTAGTAACTAGGCGACCATAAATGACCACTCCAGTATCGAGACTGCCGAATTTCCGGGTGTCGACGTAAGAAAATAAAGGCACTTCTGCCTTTGAGCGCTTTGATGGCGCTAGTCGGTGCCTTGCTAGGCGGAAAGCTAATTAAGACATGAACATGGTCAGGCATAACTTCCATTTTCTCGATTAAGATTTCGTTATCCTCGGCTACTTGCCATAGGATATCCTTCATTTCGTTTGATAACTCATCAGTAGTAAAAGTTTTATGACGATATTTAGTAACCCAAATTAGATGGAAATGGAAGTTATAGATATATCGTCTGGTATATACTGCGTCTTTGATTTTATCTTTACTCATTTTATTTACCCCTATATTTATTATCATTGACATATGATACAATATCATTATATCAATTAAGGAGGTGAAATTAAATGAAGTCAATGGCAAAAATGCAATATCATTATGGCCTGAAAATGCGTTGCTACCCTAGTGACCAACAAAAGCAGTTGATTAAAATTAACAGTGACGCTAGTCGCTTTATCTATAACGAAATGGTTGCGATCGGTAAGGAACTGATGCAACTTCGCAGAGTTAAGTTACCGATTGACACAGTCCAGGAGCGTATTAAGCAACTAACTATGCGTCAAAACGCTAAACAAATGTCTAATCACTATCAATTTTTAGAAGATAAACGAATTGACAGTTTGGCGAAAGCTAATGCCATTCAGAACTACCGAAAAGCTTGGAATGCCTTTCGGAAGGTTCACACTGCTGGTGTTCCTAAATTTCATCGAAAGAGTTATCGCTGGCGTTATCAAACCAATTGTCAATACCCAGGGCAAAAGACTGCGTTGCTAACTAACGGTACAGTATGTTTTCTAGATAATAGCCATATCAAAGTACCTAAAATAGGATTGTTACGTGTTGCCGGTTCCCAAGCACGTCTCTTGAGGAGAATGTGTGAGACTAGAATTGGTACTGTGACATTGACTAAAGATCCAGCGGATCACTTCTTTCTATCAATGCAACTAGCTTCAGATGAATCTTTTGTTAAAGTGTCCAAAGCTAATCACGGACATATTGGAATTGATCTTAATACTGATAATTTCTTAACCGATAGTGACGGTAACACAGTTCCTAACCCACGATATTATCGTACTATTAAAGGCAAATTAGCTAAAGAACAGCGTATTCTATCTAGACGACAACGGCGTGTCAAAAAAGAACATCGTTCTTTATGCGATAGTAAAAATTATCAAAAGCAACGCTTGTTAGTTGCTAAACTCCATGCCAAAGTAATGAACCAAAGACATAATTTTCTCCAACAAATCTCTACTGCACTAATCAAGAACCACGATTTAGTAGTAGCTGAGGAGTTGCGTAGTAAGAATATGCTCAAGAATCATGCTTTAGCGCTTAGTATTTCTGACGTTGGCTGGCGAACATTTCTCGGCATGTTGGCTTATAAAGCTAAGCTGTATAATCATCAGTTCGTGACTGTCAGCCCGAAAAATACTACTCAAACTTGCAATGATTGTAGTTTTATCATGGGAACTAATAACACCGAGAAACTAACCTTGGCTGATCGTGAATGGACGTGTCCTAATTGCGGTATTCATCATATTCGTGACTGGAATGCCGCTAAGAATATTCTTGATAAGGGAATTGCTAAACTAGCCTAGCTTATCTGTCCCTATGGCAACCTGGGGACATAAAAGGCGTTGGTAATTAGACGACCGCTACTTGATTGCAACCTTGGTTGGTCAAGCAAGTTGTCCCTATCTACGCAAATTGTGGTCTGAAATCCACGAGGATTTTCGGCTCACAAGCCATTGACTTTAGTCAGTGGTGGTTGACCATCTAAGCTTGTGCCGCGATCTCATCTGCAAACTGGCTATTATACAGATCAGCATAAGAACCACCTTTTTGCATCAATTCATGGTGATCGCCAGTCTCGACGATCGAGCCATGATCCATCACGATGATGTTATCAGCATCTTTGATCGTCGATAAGCGGTGCGCAACTACAAAACTTGTCCGATTTTCTAACAAACGTTCCATTGCATGCTGGATCAAAACCTCGGTCCGCGTATCAACAGAACTCGTAGCTTCATCCAAGATCAAGATCTCCGGATCAGCTAAAAAGGCACGAGCGATCGTGATCAATTGTCGTTGCCCTTGTGAAATGTTTGAAGCTTCTTCGTTTAAGATCGTATCATAGCCATCTGGCAATTGGCGGACAAAAGCATCGACGTGAGCTGCTTTAGCTGCCCGAATAACGTCTTCTTTTGTCGCATCTTTGCGCCCGTACAAAATATTTTCATAGATCGTTCCCGTAAAGAGCCATATATCTTGTAAGACCATCGAGAAATGTCCTCGCAGATCTTCACGCGTAAATTTCCGCGTATCGCGCCCATCTAAGCGGATCGCTCCTCCATCGATATCATAAAAGCGTTCCAATAAGTTGATCATCGTCGTCTTACCCGCACCAGTTGGGCCAACGATCGCGATCTTTTGCCCCGGCATAGCTTTGAAACTAAAATCTTTCATCAATGGTTTAGCAGGTTCATAACCAAATTCGACATGGTCAAATTCGATCTTCGCTTTAGTTGTGACATCTGGTAAAGTTTCACTTGCAGGTTGCATCTCTTCTTCATCTAAAACTTCAAAGATCCGTTCCGCCGAAACGATCGTTGCTTGGATCGTATTGGCTAAGTTAGCTAACTGGGTGATCGGTTGGGTGAACTGGTTGACATATTGCAAGAAAGCTTGCACATTACCTAAAGTGATCGTTCCATTAGCGACTTGGACCCCACCGATCACAGCTACTAAGACGTAGCCGATATTTTTGACTAAATTCATCAAAGGCATGATCACACCGGAAATGAATTGGGCTTTCCAAGAAGCTTTATAATAACGTTCATTTTCAGCTTCAAATTCAGCGATCATCTCATCTGAACGATTAAAAGTCTTGACCACCGTATGGCCTGCATAATCTTCTTCAACATAGTTGTTCAGCTGCCCTAAACTCTTTTGTTGCGCTGCAAAATGTTTTTGCGAACGTGGCGCAACAAGAGAAACAGTCACTAAACTCAATGGGATCGTGATACAAGCCACTAACGTCAATTTCCAACTGATCGAAAGCATCATGACAAAGACAGCGATCAAAGTGACGACGCTTGTCACTAACTGAGCTAAACTTTGTTGCAAAGTCCCCCCGATATTATCCATGTCGTTAACAGCACGTGACATGATATCCCCATTAGAGTGCGTATCATAGTATGAGATCGGCAACCGTTGCATCTTTTCTTTTAGATCACGTCTTAAACTATAAACGATCTTTTGTGAGATCTTTGCCATGATCAGCTGTTGCGCAAAACCTAAAACAGCCGCGATCAAGTATAGGCATAAAACAACTAGCAAAATATGTTTGATCGTATCAAAATCGATCGGCAAACTCGTCAAGTGTTGTCCCATTTTGATCTGACGATAACCTTTCATGACCCCACTATAGATCTCAGTTGTCGCTTGGCCTAAGATCTTTGGGGTGATCGTTTGGAAAATAACTGAACCGATCGCAAAAATGAAAACTAAAGCTAAGCCCCATTTCCATGGATCCATGTACTTGATCAAACGCCAAGTCGTTTTCCAAAAATCTTTTGCCTTCCGATTTTTAGGGTCGAACCGTGCTCCTCCATGTCCATTCATGCTTAGTCAACCCCTTTCTTCAATTGAGATTCGATGATCTCTTGGTAAGTTTTGTTGTTTTCAGAAAGTTCTTGGTGAGTTCCTTGACCAACGACCCGACCTTCATCTAAAACTAAGATCTCATCAGCTGCAGTAACTGTCGAAACACGTTGGGCCACGATCACTAAAACACTTTTTTTGATCTCAGGGTCATTTTTCAAAGCTTGGCGTAATTTGGCATCGGTCTTAAAATCAAGGGCTGAAAATGAATCGTCAAAGACATAAACAGCCGCTTTTTTCATCAAAGCACGCGCGATCGCTAAACGCTGTTTTTGTCCTCCAGAAAAATTATCGCCACCTTGTTCTACGACGGCATCTAAGCCTTCAGGAAGTTCGCTCACAAAATCTTTAGCCTGGGCTAAGTCAAGTGCATGCCACATCTCTTCGTCAGTTGCGTGCTCATTTCCAAATAAGAGGTTACTTCTGATCGTCCCTTTAAAGAGCACTGCTTTTTGTTGGACAAATGCCACATGTTCATGTAGATCTTTTAGGGCTATCTGTTTGATGTCGCTACCATTGACTTTGACTTGCCCTTTTGTTGGATCATACATGCGTGGGATCAAGTTGACTAAGGTCGATTTCCCAGAACCTGTCCCCCCGATAACTGCGACCATTTGCCCAGCCTGAGCTTTAAAATCGATATCTTCCAAAGCGAGATCTTCTGCATTTTCATAACGAAAACTCACCTTTTCAAAAGCTAAACTGTTGGGTGCATCTGAGGCGATCAGATCATCTGCTTCAGTAAGCGATAAAGGCATCTCTAAAACTTCGTTGATCCGTGTAGCGGCTGCTTGTCCACGAGGAATGAAAACAAAGACCATTGAAAGCATCATGAAACTAAACATGATCATGCTAGCATAAGTCATAAATGAAACAAGATCACCGACCCCCATCGACATGTTGCCGATCAATTTAGCACCAAACCAGACGATCCCCATGTTTGTTCCGCTTAAAATAAGCGTCATCACAGGTGACATCAAAGAAACGATACTAAAAACTTTGATCCCAGTCTGCGTATAGTCATTATTTGCTTCATCAAAACGTTTTTGTTCAAAAGCATCGCGTCTAAATGCTCGAATGACCCGAACGCCAGTCAACCCTTCACGAAAAGTCAAATTGATCTTGTCGATCTTTTTTTGGAGTCCTTTGAATAACGGGATCGCAAAGTACATGATCAAGCCGATCGCGAGCAAGAGTAGTGGGATCGAAACTAAAAAAACACTCGTTAATCTTTTTTCACTATGGTAAGCCATAAAGCTAGCCCCAATGAGCATCAACGGGGCCATCAGCATCATTCGTAGCAACATGATCATCACATTTTGGATCTGTAAAATGTCATTTGTCGTACGGGTGATCAAAGAAGAAGTCCCGAGCTTATCGACTTCATGCCCGCTAAAACTCAAAACTTTTTTGAAGACATCTGCTCGGATCTTTGCACCGACCTTTTGAGCTTGGGTCGAAGCAAAATAGACATTTCCGACCGCTGCTACAAGACCGAGCGCAGCGATCAACAACATCTCACCTCCGATCTTCCAGATATACGTGGTATCCCCTTTGGCGACACCGTTATTGATCATGTCTGAAGTTAAAGCCGGCAGATTCAGATCACAAATGACTTGAACGAACATAAATAAGACTGCCGCTAAAACAGCCCAACTCGAGAGCCGGCGCCTTACTAATTTGACCATAACCAACTTCCTTTCTCTATCTATTTTGTATGTGTTATCTTATCACCTTAAACTTTTCTTTGTCAACTTTTTTTACATAATTATGCGATTACATTACAAAATAAGATTATTAAAAAAATCAAAGCACCCTAAGTCTATCAACTTCAGACACTCTGACTTTTCTAATTATTAAATTCGCGTTCAAAGGCTTGCAAGGCGTACTTATTATTCAAAATATCAAAATAAACTTCAGCAAAACTATGCTTAAATTCCAAACTCAAGAGGCACTGCTTAAAGATCCGCGCTACTTGGGCTGGATCGTTTTGAGCTCTTTCACACCCAAAAGCGCCTAAGATCAAACAGGTAACCTGCGCCTGTTTGAAAGCCCGTAAAAGCTGAATGATCCGCTCACGTAAAATTTTCTCTAGCATGGCTTTAGTTGGCGCTTGTCCGCTCAGTTGCGTGATCAATTCTACATTAGGCGCAGCGATCACGGCTACATCAGCATAGCGTGGGCGAGTGAGGACATGATCTTCTTTAGCATCACGTAAAAATTTGATATCTTTGGCATAGATCATCTCTGAAGAAAAATATCCATTATTTTGCTGACAAGTATTTTTATAATAGTAACTGCGCCGATATTTATTCAATTCAGGGTATAAGTAACTATTGCGACATAAGAACTTTTCTTGCACTTGGCCACTGACCGTTAAACTTCCGATCTGCCGCGGATCTGCTAGATCTAAGATCCCAACTTTTTGCGTTGGCAAAAAGTTTTGTAAGCGTTCTAAAACATTTTCATCTTTGACGAAAAATCGTGTTTGATAGTCAGCTAAGTTATCAGTGAACGGTAGCGTAGCGGTGATCAACTGTGACCGTTGCTTCAAATGCATCATTTCGATCTGATAAAGATTCATCACCTTATGCTTTAATTGACTAGTTTTCTTATCTTCCATCAAAAATTCCTTCTTCTAATTTTACGCTTGAGCCCGATCAGACCACCGATCCCCCAACTTAAACCCGTCAACCATAGCGTCGTAAGCGTCAGCTTGTTTTCTGCATACGTTACTTCGAGCTTATTGAAGCCTTTTTGTTGTTTAAGCATTGCAGCTCCGATCCAAGTATACGTCAGTTGCTCTTTAGCTAATGGTCGTCCATTTAAAACAAGCTTAGTATTTCGATAGATAAAGACTGGCACTTGGCGTTGTTCATTTGCGTCGGCCTGCCAAGTGATGATCAGTTTATTATTTTTAACTGCTTTGTTAAATAACGCTTCTTTGGAGATCACTTGAGCATGATAACGTCGATAGCCATGAACTTTACGTGGATCGATCGTATCAGTATGCACAGGGAGATAATCTGGGGTCGATTTTTGAACATATTCTAGTCCTAAAGAAAGATCATGACTATAAAATGCTTGTTTGATCTTTTCAGGATCAGACTGCGTAAAAGTCGTATTCTTTTCATACATAAAATTCGTTGGCGCAGACCAAACCGCTAATTCTTTGAAGAGGATCTGCGCTGTTTGACCCATCCCTAAAAGCGTGATCACTAAAGCGCCACCAACGACGATTTTTTGCTTTTTTAAAGCTAATTCATTTGCAAATGTCCCTAACGCTAATAATAGTAAAACTGTGTAGGGTACAAAGAAGCGAAACGGAAACTGCAATAAAGAAACAAATGGTATGTGGGTACTTAACCACTGCCATGGTAACAAGCGTGACGATAGGAGCAAAAAAGTAAGTGCTTCAAGACTGACTAAGCGGCTTAAAGGGGATAATTTCTTCCAACCACCTAAAAGCCCCAAAATCAACAGCACACTAAAAATAATGATCCCAAACGGAGCTAACCAATTACCTAACCGATAACTCGTCAAAGCGATCGCTGTACTAGCCATATTTTTATTGATAAATGGTGGCAATAAACGATCACCTTGATATATCTCTAGCATACTGCCCCAAATATTGGCAGTCAAAAGTAAGAAAAGTCCGATCGCTTGAAATAATCGTTTGAGCAAACGCCCCCGTGTCTTACTTTGCCAAAAAGCATACAAAAAAGCCGGAATATAAGCCATGATCACAAACAAACTCGTCAAAAAATGAGTTTGAGTGATCAACGCTGTACAACAAGCTAACTCTAAAACATTGACCTCTTTCTTTGTCACAAAAGTCACAACTGGCACTAAACTAAGGGGCAGAAGCGCTGCTGCCCAGCCAGAAAAGGCTTGATTTTGGACCCAATATTGGATCGCATAAGTCGTCATATAAAAAAGTGCCAAAAATAAACTAAGGTCTACTCGAACTTTAGCGCGACGAAGTAAATAATATAATGAGCTCCCTGCTAAAAGATAGACTACTAGATCTGATAAAACTTGATAATTGAACCATGTTTTACCAAGTAAGAGCAAAAAACCATTGATGTATGCAATGATCGGACCGTAAAGCGCATTGACGATCCGCCCTGAACTTTGGAAACCATACATCGAAATAAAATATTGAAAATTCCCCTCTTTTAACTGCATATACGTATCGTAGAAACGATTATAATGAAAGATCGAATCTGATCCTAAGAGCATCTGATGCGTATAAAGTTGTGGGAGCAATAAAAGACATGCTCCTAAAAAGATCCCCCCTAGCGGCAATAATTTTTTCCCATTTTTTATCACCGTTAGTCGTTTATTTTCCAATCTTTAGACCCTACCTTCATCTCTTATATTTATCTATCTTGTGGCTTTAGCCTTAAAATAGCTTGATCTCATAGTATAGTTATCTTAAGATAGCAAATTATTTTAACTAGACTTTGCCAGTAGTGAGCACCTGCCAAGTTTCAGATCATTTTTTATTATACACTCAGTTACTTAAAAAAAAACAGCAGTTCGAACTACTGTTTTTCTGCTATTTTTTTAATCTTCTAAATAGACGGCAGCTTGTTGAGCAGCTTGGCGCCCAAAAACAACAGTCTCTGCGATCGAGTTTCCGCCGATCCGGTTATTTCCATGTAATCCACCAGTAACTTCACCGGCAGCAAATAATCCTGGGATCACAGCCCCATTTCGATCTAGCACACGTGCTTTTTGGTCGATATGTAATCCACCCATCGTGTAGTGGACTGCTGGAGCTACATGGATCGCATAGTATGGTGCTTGGGCTAACTTATGCGTCATTCCTGTCGTTCTGCCAAAGCGGACATCGACCCCAGTTTCAACGGCAGTATTCCACTGACGAAGCGTATCTTCTAGGACACTGGCATTTAATTCTAATTTAGCGGCTAGTTCTGTTAAAGTATCTGACCTAAGCACGAGCCCTTTAGCTTCATAAAAGGCTAACGCTTTGACCCGTTCTTTGACAGCTTGGTCATAGATCAAATAGGCTGACCTTTCAGGTAAAGCTGTGATCTTTTGTGAAACAACTCTGCGCGTCCCTAATTCATCAGTAAACCGTTCGCCAAATTGATCAACTAAGATCGCGCCTTCACCACGGACAGCTTCACCGATCAAAAAGACTTTTTCCGTGTCTTGTTGCACAGTCGGATGGATCTGGACTAATTCCATTTGGATCGGTTGCGCTCCGATCTCAGCGCCTAAAAAGATCCCATCTCCTGTCGCTCCACTTTGATTAGTCGTTTGATATTCAGCCAATTCAGGACGATAACGTTTAAGTAATTGTTTAGAAGCACCAAAACCACCAGTCGCTAAAACGACAGCTTTCGTTTTTAAAATTTTTTCACTACCTAAGAGCTCAACTTTGACACCTTTGATCTTCCCTGTTTCATCTTTTAACAATTCAGTCACTCTTGTATTTGTATAAACTGGGATCTTGACTTGTGCTAAAAGCCAAAGAAGATTGTTGATCAGATATGCTCCAACTGGAGCAGTACTTTCAGGGCGATGCGCACGTTTTTTCTTCATTCCACCTGTCAGCGTTAGATCATTTAAAAAGATCCCATGCAATCGAAGCCAGTCGATCGCTTGCCCACTGTGTGTCGTGAAATACTCTAAAAGAGCCGGATCGTTCAGGCGTCCACCACCTTGGAACGTCTCTTCATAAAATTCAGCAAAACTATCAACGATCCCTTGCCGTAACTGGACGTTTGTCTCAGCTGCATTCATCCCTGAGGAAGCTTTGATCGTATTCCCGCCAAGGGTCGGCATTTTTTCTAAAACGACTGGATGCAAGCCTAATTCCCGAGCTTGGAGCGCACTGACAAGTCCCGCTCCTCCTGAGCCGATAATAACTAGATCATAGTGATCAGCTAAAGTCGCTGGCTCACTTGGTTCAAACTGGAATTTTTCTGTCACGATACAGATCCCCCTAAATTATTGATACTTTTATCATAGTACATCTAAATAATACTTGCCAAGCAAAAAAAGAGTGCTTCTCTTTGAAACACTCTTTGCCTTTTCAGTTTTGGTGTTTATCAAGCAAACTTTGCCGTTAGCTCTCAAAGTTCATTTAGCATCGTTTCTTCTTCAAGTACTTCAACTAGTTGGCGCATGATCCGCTGAAAAACAGCAAGATCACGAGCAGAAACCGTTTCCTCTAAACGACCTTGCAAATTAGCCCAAAATTCCGAGTTAGACTCCAAGGCCGCATGATACTTTTCAGTTACTGAAAGATGTGTTACCCGATGATCTTCATCATCTAACCTTTTTTTGATCAATCCTAAACTCAGGAGCTTTTTGATATGATAGTTCGTATTTGGTGTCGATTGGCCTAACAGCTTCGAGATCGTCCCGATCGTTGGATCTTTTAGCTGATAGATCGCTTCCAAGTAGTAAATATCGATCGCTCCTAGTTTTTCCAATTCTGGTGTGCCGCTGTTGCGGTATTCGTGCAAACGCAAAACTTGACATAAGTTTGTCGTCATCTTTTGCAATGTACTCATCATAATTAGCCCCCTTTTAGATCAATGAGTGCAAAACTCTAAATCTAGCAATAAAACTGACATGCTATTCTACTGCCATGCACTTCATCGATGTAAAAGTCACATGACACACCCCTTGTAGATAGTATAATAATAACTATACTAATAGCAATCATATTGTACCTTATTCTAAAAAGAAAGTAAAAGATTATGGATAAATTTATTTCTTCAAAGCCCAATCAGTGCAGATGCCGCACAAAATCACTTAGTTCTTTTGGATCCATTTGATAATTACTATCGACCCATTCAAATAAAAGCGTCAAAAAAGCCCCCGCGATCATATTGGCTGCTAATTTAGGATCAGTAGCCTGCAACACGGTTTCTTCGATCCATTTAATATTGTGCAAACGGTCATTTTGACTTGCAACTAAAATCTTTTCGGTGACCATTTCGACCATGATCCAATATAATAAATTGTTATTATTATTGATCGAAATATTCCGAAAGATATCTTTTTCCTTAAAGATCAATAAGATGATCGAATCAACGATATCATCTTCATCGATCTTTTCCAGCCAAATCTTATCAAAAGCATAGTTCAAAAGGTCATATTTATCTTGAAAATAGCGATAAAACGTACTTCGATGGACAGCCGCTTCACGGCAGATCTGGTCGACTGTGATCTTTTCGATCGGGTCATGTTTTAAAAGTTCACGTAAAGCTAATGCTAAAGTTATCGACTTTTCTTCGCGGTGTTTTTTCATTTGAGCTTCAATATCCCCTTTCTTAAACTGTAAGTTACTATTATCTTAGCTAAGTTTTCCCCTTTATTCAAGCTGATCTAGCCCAAAAAGGCAGTGATAAAGTAACAAATATCTTACTTCATCACTACCTTACATACTAATATCGCATCTTTTTCGGCTCTTAACGCACAACAAGAACTGAGATCGGTGCGTGTTTTGCCATATAAGCGGCTTGTGAACCAAAGAATTTCTTTACGCCCTTTTTAGATAAAGCACCAATGATCAAGAGGTCGGGTTCAACTTTTGGGATCACTTTTTTGATGATCGTTTCGCCTGCATCACCTTCTGCGATCACGACTTCAACATGCTTGATACCTGCTTTAAGAGCAACTTTACGATAAGCTTCAACATGTTCTTCGAGTGCTTGGCGTTCACCATGAACATAATCAGCACTCAATGCTTGAAAAACATTCATCTCATCAGACTCTAAGATCGACGTGATACACAAAGTTGCATTCAAGTCTAAGGCCCGACGCATAGCAACTCGAAAAGCCAGTTGTGCATCTTCAGAGTCATCGACCCCGACCAAGATCTTTTTGATGTTTTTGATCGGTTCTTTATCCATAATCAATCATCCCATTCTATAATTATTGTTACCGTTTTTAGTATACCACATTTTAAAATATCCGAAAGAAAAAATTAGGCTGTCCTAAACATCATTTTCTAGTGTACAACAATCGTGCTCTGAAACTGATGTAACTTCGCTTGGAATACAATCACATGCTAGGGTCAACGGCGCATTTAGTTGCTTAGCGGTCAATTTTTGCTGTAAAAGCTCGATATCAGCTTTCGTCAAAGTCAGATTATCTACTAAATAAGCTAGCGTCTTGCCTTGATGCATTTGACAAATATTGGCAAAATTTTGAGCTAATTGCGCGTTGATCGTCGCTTGTTCTGCGATCAAGGGTTCATAAAGAAACGCGCGCTTTTCTTTTTTAGCTACTAATGCTTTTTTAGCAACTAAGCGACGTAGAAGCGTCTTAGTCGTTGCTTCTTTCCACGCCTTTTTTTTCTTCATAACCTCGATCACTTGCCGACTTGTTGCGTGACCTAGCGTCCAGATCACCCGCATGATCTCCCATTCAGCATTGCTGATCTCAATTTGTTCTGTCATTTACTCACCTTTGATCCATCAAATTTACCTTAACTATATCACACCTAAAGAGCAAAACCATCTGAGAAGCTTTCTTGTCACATCGCAGATCATGGCATATAATGAAAAAGATCTGTAATTTTACGAAAGGAATTTTCAAAAATGTTGATTGAAATCTTAAAAGCCTTCCTCTTTGGGCTTGTCGAAGGGATCACGGAATGGCTCCCGATCAGTAGTACCGGGCATATGATCTTACTTGACCAATTTGTTAAGCTCGATGTTTCCAAGTCCTTTTACAGTATGTTTGAAGTCGTGATCCAACTAGGTGCGATCTTAGCTGTCGTTGTGATCTATTGGCACAAGATCTGGCCGTTCCATAAAGCGCGTCCAAACGAACGTGGCGTTTGGCGCTTTATGGATCGTGATATCATGATCATGTGGTTCAAGATCTTTATTGCTTGCCTCCCAGCCGGGATCATCGGCGTTGCCTTCAATGATACGTTTGAACGTCTCTTTTATAATCCAACTTGTGTTGCGATCGCTTTGATCGTTTTTGGGATCGCCTTTATCTGGATCGAAGATGCTCATAAGCATAAGCAACCAAAGATCACTTCGATCGCTGAGTTATCTTATTACACAGTGATCTTGATCGGTTTTTTCCAATTGATCGCTGCGATCTTCCCCGGAACATCACGTTCAGGTGCAACGATCGTCGGAGCTTTGCTCTTAGGCGTTTCGCGTACAGTCGCAACTGAATTTACGTTCTTCTTAGCGATCCCTGTTATGTTTGGTGCAGCTCTTTTCAAGCTCGTTAAATTTGGGCTCGTCTTTACTCCGCTAGAAGCTTTGATCCTAGCTGTCGGATTAGTAACAGCCTTCATTACTTCGATCATTGCGATCAAATTCTTGATGCAATATATCAAAAAACATACTTTCAAAGTCTTTGGCTGGTATCGGATCGTTTTAGGTATTTTAGTTATTTTATATTTTTGGCTTAAATAGCTTGATGGATCGAAAAGTTCGACTTTTCGATCTTTTTTAATTTTTTGGAAAATCTCGACTTTAAAATTGTTTTTTCAATGTTTTCTCGCTAAAATCATAATAAAATAAACATGTCATTTAACGACGGAGGATCAAATGGACACAACAGTCATGACCGACTTGATCGGACAATATGGTTATCTTGCGATCGCACTGCTGATTGCCCTTGAAAATGTATTTCCCCCGATCCCTTCAGAAGTCATTTTGACTTTCACGGGATTTTTGACACTTACCGCTGGTTTGAATATCTTTGGAGCTGTCATTGCAGCTACGATCGGGGCTGTTCTTGGCGCGATGGCGTTATATGCTATCGGTCACTTTTTATCAGTCGAACGGTTAGAAAAGCTACTACATGGACGGATCGGTAAAGTCCTCCACTTTAAACCAGCTGATCTGAATAAAGCAACTGACTTTTTTAAACGTCACGGGATCGCAGCTTTGTTTTTTGGGCGCTTTGTCCCAGTAGTACGCTCTTTGATCTCGATCCCAGCGGGGATGACTCATTATCGCTTTGGTAATTTCATCTTACTCACAACGCTTGGGACTTTGATCTGGAACTTTGTTTTGATCATCGTTGGGCGTATGGCCGGCTCGGCTTGGCCACAGATCGTGGCACTCCTTGAGACATACTCTTTAGTTGCAGTCATCATCTTAGCCTTTGTATTTGTCGGCGGTGGCTACTTCTTTTTACGCAAAAGATCTTAAAACTAAGATGGGGCTGGGAAAAAACTACTAGCCTGAACTAAAAATACCTGATCAAATCTCGTTTTTGAGAAATTTGATCAGGTATTTTTCTTTTATGCTTGTTTTCGGATCGTTTTTTCAAAAATCCTCCCCCTATTTCTTTGAATAGGTGCCATAATTTTGATATATTGATCGTCAAAAGTATCAGTCCGATCTCATTTCGAACTGCTTTCTCTCCTCTAACATGTACTCGGCGTACGCCAAAATTACCCTTCATATCTCCGAAAATGGTTTCAACATCTGTACGTCTTCTCGCGTAGATCTTTGAACCCTTTTCACTTGAAAGGTCTTCTGCGGCACTATTTTTAAAAAATTCCCAGTTATAATTTATGGCTTTAGTTCGCTGATAGCCCTTAGGTGTCTTAGCTAAGTTTTCAAGTTCTTTAGTGGCCTGGAAAACATCAGCTACGTAAACTTTAAAGTTTCTTTTGAATCCATATTTGTCCACACTTGAACTGTATCTTTGAAACTTAAATACTACACCGTCAGGATCTGTATAATAATCATCTTCTGCATGATATGTCCAATTTTTGATATTGCGTGGATCTTTTTTGTATTTGCGACTCTGTTCTTTTTGATACATTGGATAGGGCATCAAGGGAATTTTTTCAAACATATCAGTAACAGCCTGATAGTTAGCTTCATTCCCATATCCAGCGTCCGCCACTATATATTTGAATAGTTCTAAGTTAGTAAAAGATTTTAAAAATGGCACTAATGTCCGTGTGTCCGTTGGGTTAGGAAATATATCATAATGTAGGACAAAGCGACCGCTAGTCGCGATCTGTAAATTGTAAGCAGGCTTTAGTTGCCCATTTTTCATATGATCTTCCTTTAAACGCATAAAAGTAGCGTCATTATCTGTTTTTGAGAAGCTATTTCGTCCCTGAAAGATCTTCCTATTACGTTCGTATCTTTCTTTTCTTGGCAGAAGATCAGTTTGGAGTTTGCGTTTGATGCTTTTTAGTCTTCGACGAGCTCGCTTATTTTTTGAACCACCTTTTATGACTTTAGGTTCAGTAGCGATATCTTCTTCAATCGCATCTAATTTAAGATCGGTCCCCTTAATAAGCTCCTTTATCGCATCACTGGACCCCAGCATATCTTTTGAAATAGCGATATCAACTTGGTGTTGGATCAGCTCGTCATAGGTCTTAGCTACTCTTTCATCAAGCGACTTTTCAAACTTATCAGAAGCATTTTTCCAGGTAAAACTATAGCGATTAGCATCAGCTTCTAATTTAGTACCATCAATAAATAAAGCTTCATCGGCATCTAACATACCATTTTTAGATAGAAGCAAGGTAAACAGCACAAAGGCTTTTTCGATGATTTCTTTAGCATGATCACTTGACCGGAAGTTATTGATAGTCTTATAACTAACAGAAGTATTTCCGCTTAACCACATCATTGGAAGATAGTATTGATTCAATTTAGCGATCTTTCTACCAGAAAAGACGGATTCATGGTAAGCAAATAAAGTCATTTTTAAAAGCATAGCTGGATGAAAAGCTGGACGACCGGTATGTGAAGTGTCCTCTAAAAGAATATCTTGGGGGATCGAATCAACAAAATGACTGATCAAAACAGCAATATGATCAGCAGGTAATTTCATTGAATAAGTGATATCCAATTCTAATTCAGATGTGTTATAATTTTTATACATGGTAGGTCTCTCCTTTATTATTTTTGGACAACTTAATATTAGCAAGAGATCGATCATATGAAAAGGCTCACGTTGAAAAAATTCGACGTGAGCCTCTTTCTTTATTAGAACTGAGTTTTTTCCCAGCCCCATCTTTTTAACTATTTATTTTTTCTCTTATTGTCTACTTCCACATAATAATCTCTGACCGCAACACATACTCTTTGCTGATGATCGCGCCCGTTATGATGGATCTCAACTCTTTAATAAAGGAAGTCACAGCGACTTTCCTTTAAAACTAAGCTTGATACATATATTCACGCGTCAGTGGCAAGTTATTGCCACTTGGCCCTTTGGTGATCAAATATTGGATCACATCGATATTGCCTGATTCAAAAGAAGCTGCACAAGCTTGCAAATAAAGATCCCACATGCGAATAAAACGCTCATCATGTGTTTTTTGAACTTCAGGCAAGACGCGCCGGAAGTTTTGGTCCCACATCTCTAAAGTTTTTTGATAATGGCGGCGTAATGTTTCTAGATCTGTCACCTGCATCCCAGCATCTAAAATATGTTCGATATTTTCTGTTAAACCTGGGACATATCCACCTGGGAAAATATATTTGTTGATCCAAGCATTGACTGCACCACCTTGTTGGCGTGTGATCCCGTGGATCAAAGCGATCCCATCTGGCTTCAAATACTCAGAGATCTTTTTGAAATATTCACCTAAGTTTTCTTTGCCGACATGTTCAAACATTCCAACACTTGTAATGTAATCAAATGGTGCATGTTTTAATTCACGATAATCTTCTAAAATAACGGTTGCTCGCTCTTCCAGTCCTTCTTCTTTGATGCGTCGGTTCACAAAGTCGTATTGTTCTTGACTTAAAGTGATCCCGACAACGTTAAGGTCATATTCTTTACAAGCAGTCAACATCAAAGTGCCCCAACCACAACCGATATCAAGCAAGGTTTTTCCAGGCTTAGGGTCAAGTTTATTGATGATGTGGTGTACTTTATTGATCTGTGCTTCTTCTAGCGTATCTTGTGGTCGTTTGAAGTAAGCACATGAATAAGTCATTGTCTCATCTAACCAGAGACGATAAAAGTCGTTCCCAATGTCATAATGACTTTGAACATCTGACTTGCTCTTCGTTTCTGTATGTGATTGCTTAGGCAAAAAGCGTTTGAGTTTTTTATTATTTAAAAAACTCCCGGCTGATTCATAAGCTGAGGTGATCAAGTCTTGGATCGATCCTTCGATCTCGATCTCTTTGTCCATATATGCTTCTCCTAAAGTCAAAGAAGCATTATGAACTAGTTCTTTCATCGAAATATCTCGGTGGAAGGTTATTTTTGCTTGCGGTTCGCCATCCCCATACTGTTCGGTCTTGCCATTTGCATATGTTACTTGCACAGGAATATTGAATGAATGTTCAAGCACTTCTTTCAAAAAGAAATTATTAAACATCTAAAATTCCGCCACCCTTCTAAATTAATAGTAACACTACTATTCTAACACTTTTTAAAAATAAGAAGAAAGTTTTAAATTGAGACATTTTGCTTTTGTAAAGTCGGACGCTGCAGACCTGCCATCAATTGTTCGCGCTCACAACCAACGAAAATGATACTTTCCTTGGCACGCGAGACTGCAGTATAGGCGAGACCGTAATTTTCAGGTTCTAAAATATAGACACGTTTAGCACCACTTCCTTGAGCTTTATGGATCGTCAAGGCATAGGCAAGTAAGAGATCTTTTATAGCTCGCTCAAGCGGGAGCTTATACTGCTTGACATCAGTTTCGACATAAACGAAGCGTTGTTCAAACGCACCTTCTAATTCGAGCCCTACGATCTTTCCAAATTCGCTATTGGAATATCCATAGTTTTGGTGACTATCGTCGTTATGATAAAAGACGACTTGAGCTCCGACAAAAAAACCACCTCGCCCAAAATTATTTTGAAAATAAAACGGAACGACTTTTGTTTTATTTTTACTCAAGATCCGAAAAAATTGTTGATTGATCAGCCCAACGGTGTGATTGCGATAGGCCAAGATCAGGCATTCTTGTAAACTTTGATGCTGGTATTTGTCAATGATCATCTCTTTACCGCGCGCTGTTTTAAAATATGGCGTCTTGGCTAAGTAGTCTAGGTCACAAGAACGACAAGCAGCGATCAATTCTTTCGTCGCTTGCACGGTACATCTAAGATTTTTTCGAAAATAAAAGCACTGTCCATATTCTTTGATGAGTTTGAGCGCATCGCCACAAACACTCAAAGCGTCTTCATCTTGTGTCACTGGCGGGAGTTGTTTTTCATCGCCGATCAAAATGAAGCGTACGCTCCCGACGCCTTCTTTAGTTAAATGTACTAGATCTTCTAACGTTGCCATCGAAACTTCATCAACTAAGACGACATCATAATCAGTCAAACAAGTCTCATTTCCTTGTTCAAGTTCATATAAAATATGTTGGAGCGTATCATTATGCATAAAACCATTAGCGGCTAGATTCAATCGCGCTTTATGGGTCGGTGCTAAAGCCAGTGCCTTTTCTTTATCTAAGATCTTACCTAAAGTATACGTCTTGCCACTTCCACCAACACCTAACAAAGAGACGACTGCTCTCTTACTTTGTTTGAGCCATTCGATAAAAGCGATCTGTTCTTTAGTCGGCGCAAACTTTTCTGCTTTGAAAGGTAATTTTTTTCGTGTCTTTTTTTGCAAAAATTCCTTGAATTCGCGCTCATATTGACACTTAGTTGCTAAATGAAGCGTTTGCTGGCATTCTTTAGGACAAAGATAGCCAAAATCGACTAATAACTGGGGATCAGCAAAATTTTGTTTAGCTGAAAGTGGTAAGACTTCGCCTGCTTTTTTCAAGTAGATCAGATCTTCACAACTTTGTAAGTGCTTTCGGACAGTTTCATCGTTTAGTCCGTTCAGCGTTAAAAGTTCGGCGATCTTTTGGCGTTTAAAGCCTGGTACTTGGAGTAAGGCAAAGACTTTCGAACGTTCAAAGCGCTGTTTGAAAAATTCGTCATTTTCTAAATGATCATTGAACTGAGTCCGCAAATAAGCATCCGGAAGATCTTTCAAGTACTTGCGATAATATGTCCGTTCATCGGCAACTGTACAAGCTAAATAATCTTTGAAGCGTAACGGTTTGAGCGTCTTTATTTTAAATTCTTGCCACTTACCTTGACTGAACTGCTCTTTTTGGAGCTCTGATAGACCATTCAAGAAAAAGCGGTATTTTTGAAATCTTTTGGCTGAAGTTTGCGCGATCGGTGTCTTATTTTTAGCCCAGCGCACAAATTTGAAACGCAATTTCTTGGGTGGAAGACGCAATGGATCAAGTTTGAGCAACAGTTGCTCAGCTGTTTTTTGATTTTTAGCTTCTTTTAAAGCTAAATGTGCTTCTAAAAGTGCGATACACTGATCTTTTGGTGCGCCGTTCAAATACAAACATTTAGCTAAAAAATAATTGACTGAACGGTAAGTCGCATCTCTTTGCCTGACTGCTTCAAATTTTAGCTGGGCAGCTTTTGGCTGACCTTTGCGCAACAACGCACACGCTTTTTGATAATCTGTTTTGATCATTTTTAGCATAGCTTCCCCCATCATGTTCTCTTTTTTGATTATAACTACCTCACTTTAAACGAACAAGTGTTTTTCAGTCTTAAGAAAAATTTATATCATTTTACAAGACAAATAATGAATTGTGTGATATGCTTTGTTAAACACCCAGCGAAAGGGAATACATTTCACGTCATCAAGAAAGGGTTGATCCAATGTTGGACCAAGTAAAACGTCTTTTATGGTTGCTCCTTGCGATCTTTAGTTTTATCTTTGGAGTGATCGGTATCTTACTTCCAGTTGTTCCGCAAGTCCCCTTCTTTCTGCTTGGCTTTTATAGCCTCTCAAAGTTTTCGACGCGCTTCCACAACTGGATGGTAAATACAAAGGTCTACCGTAAATTACAAAAAATACTCGATGAGAAGATCGCCGAGGCTCAATCCCAATCTGAAAATATCAAACAAGCTTGGTACAAAGTCTTATGGTTAAAATTTTTACTTCTCGCTAAAAATTAGCTCAAAAAATAAAGTGCGCACTTTGATCGTGCGCACTTTTTTAATCTTCTTTTCCTAAAGCAGCTTTTAAAGCTTGAGCTAAAGCACTTTCTTGTGGCTCATCATCTTGATTGATCTTCTTTAATAAGCGCCGTTCTTCATGCTTAGTCATCTTTTTCTTTTGTTTTTTCCCACCGGTCAACTTTTCTGTCGTGCCATCGTACTTACACCGGAAATAATCACCATTTTTCCCAGTCACGATCAACATCTTTTTATGACAAACAGGACAGCGGTGGTTGGAGACTTTCGCTTCAGCTCGTCGTTTATAATCACAAGCTTCGTTTGTGCAGACTAGTAATTTCCCGTCACGTACTTTCTTTTCTTTCAAGAAAGCTCCACACTTAGGACACTTCTTTTTAGTCAGCGAGAAGTCTTGATATTTTTGTTCACTATTTTTGACTTCACGGACAAGGCGTTTCGTATCGTTTCTGATCTCAGCTAAGAAAGCTTTACTCTCATATTTTCCTTGGGCGATCTGCTCGAGTTGTTTTTCCCACTTAGCAGTCAATTCTGGACTAACGAGTTCGGGATTGACGAGTTCTAAGAGCTGTTGGCCTTTTTTCGTCACGCGTAAACTGTTATTATTGCGTTCCATCAACTCGGTCTTGACGAGTTTTTCGATGATCTCAGCTCGGGTAGCTGGCGTTCCTAAACTATACCGTTCCATTTGTGCTAAAAGCGTGCCTTCGCTCAACGGTTTTGGTGGTGTCGTCAACGCTTCTTTAAAACTAAAGTTCGGTGCGATCACCGCTCCTTCTCTAAAGGCGACGTTTTGCTCTTGTTCTGTAGTCGTCTCTTTCCAGCCTGCTTCAAGGACTTGTGTTTGGATAAAAATAAAAGTATCGCTTCCAAAATTGACTGTGACTTTTTCTTGCTTTTCGCGATAAGCTGGCGTAAATAACCCTAAAAAGCGCTGCGCGATCAAGCCGTAGATCCGATGTTCATCACTTGAGAGTTTACTGAAATCAGGACTTTGCTCAGTTGGGATCAAGGCATGGTGATCAGTCACTTTAGCATCATTGAACGCTTTCTTTTGCACGACTTTAGCTTGGCCAAGATATTCTTTTGCTTCAGGAAACATCCCAGAAAGTGCCCGCAAGCGCTCTTTTAAAGTACTCTTTAGATCATTTGATAAATATTTACTGTCTGTCCGCGGATAAGAGACGACTTTGTGGATCTCATATAAACTTTGCACTAAAGAAAGCGTCTTTTTAGCTGAGTAACCATAGCGTTCATTAGCGACACGTTGTAATTCTGTCAGATCGTAAGGTAAAGGTGCAGGGATCGTTTTTTCTTTGAAGCTGATCTTTGTGACCTTCCCTTGTTGCTTTTGTAAAGCTTGGAGTTTTTCTTCGACTTGTGCTCTAGTTTTAAACGCTTGGGGATCTTTTTGACTTAATTTAGCCGTCTTACCCAAAGCTTCTAAACTCAAAATAAAATATTTTTGGGGGATAAAACGGGCGATCTTTTCTTCTTGTTTAGCCACAAGCGCAAGCGTTGGCGTTTGGACCCGACCGGCTGAGAGATTATCTTGGTATTTGACTGTCAAAGCCCGCGTCACGTTCAATCCAACGAGCCAATCAGCATTCGCCCGTGCTAAGGCCGAATAATACAAGTTATCATAATCTTTAGCCGGGCGTAACGAAGCAAACCCAGCTTTAACGGCTTTAGTTGTTTGCGAAGAGATCCACAAACGCTTGACAGGCTTATTAAAGCGCACATATTCTAAGATCCAGCGCGCAACTAATTCTCCTTCGCGGCCAGCGTCAGTGGCGATCACAGCTTCAGTGATATCTTTTCTTTTGGCTAATTGGCCGATCGTTTTCAACTGTACCCTTGTCTTAGGCAAAGGCTTGATCCCGATATATTTAGGCAACATCGGTAAAGTTTCCATTTGCCATGTTTGCCATTCTTTTTTTAAATCTTCTGGCATCTTTAACGTCAATAAATGCCCTAACGCCCACGTCACGACGTAGTTTGGTCCTTCATAATAATTTTTATTTTTCTTCGTTGCCCCTAAGATCTGTGCGAGATCTTTAGCAACACTTGGTTTTTCGGCTAAAACTAATCTTTTCATCTATTTCCTCAACTATCTTTTGAAATCACTTTAACTGGTAATAAGAGCTTTTGCCAGATCCCTAAACAACGATGCATCAGATCTGGGTACGCCATTGGGGCGACTTTTTGACCGTGTTCCGTCAAAAATTCAAACTTGACGCCCCCTTTTTCTAAAGTATAAAAATCGACTGGTAAAAAGTCGTTTTTAGCATAAAATTTTAGACGTCGTAGCCGTTCAGCATTATTTTCGGCTTGTTCATCGGCCATTTCTGCACTCAGCCCGATGATCTTGTTGGCATAACGCTCTTTGATCAAAGTCATCAAGCCACTTCCATAGCCTTTAGAGCGTTCGCTTGCATCGATCGCTAAAAAGAAGATATACACTAGACGTTCATCTTTGACTGTATAAATAAAGCCCCGCCACGCGTCATCGTCGTATAAACTACAAAATTCTGCGAGTGGTGTTTTAGCGCGTCGTTTTAACAACCAAAACGGAACTCTTTCGACGGCTGGAAAAGCTTCTAAATACAATTTTTTTATTTTAGCTAGATCAGCATCTGATGCTTCAACTAGTTTCAAGACCATATTATCACCTCTAAAAAAATCTCACTATTTAAAAAGTCTACCACAAAAAAGCAAAACTAGCGCATTGACTAGTTTTGCTTTGAGCTAACTTTGATATAACTGTTTGACAGCTGCGACATCTTTTGGCTGGATCGTATAAAATGATCCTGCCGACTGCATGACCGAAACATTTTCGTCGTCATGAGCTAGTCCGATCGCATGGCCTAATTCATGCTCTGCCGTATGGTCGATCCGTTCTTGTGAATAGCCAAAAGTCGGATCAAGCAAATAATGCTCATTCAAGTAGACATCCGCGCTTTCTAAGCGGTTTGTCAGTTGATTGATCACCGTATGCGTCACACCCGCTGCATTTGTCGAAGCATCATCATGTTGTTTTAAGCGGATCTGAGCTTTGCTTTGATCGTCAACTAACTTAAAGTCAAAAACTCCGGTCTGATTCCAGTTCTTGATCGCAGTTAAATAAGCGGTCCGCAAACGATCATCGGTCGCCTCAAGGTAGACCGTGGCACTGTCCTCATTCCAGCGAGCTGTTGTTTGACTTTGGGTGTCAGTTTGAGCCTCTCCTTGTTTTTGATTTTTGATCTTTGGTAAAGTGATCTGTGTCGTATTTAACAGATCTGTCGGTACCTTTTGTGTGATCAGCGTCTCCAAACGCTCGACCAACGGACTCAAGTTTTGGCGGGCAAAAAAGAAGGCCAGCCCCAAACTCAACAGACTGAGCAAAACAACTGTCATAAACAAATTCCAAAGAAAACGGATAAGTCGTAGCAACTTATTATCCAACCCCTTAAAATAAGTGACCGCTATACTTACTAATTGTACACACTTCGATGAGAACGCAGGCATAAAAATTGTTTAAATTTGTTTTGCAAGATCTATTTTTAGCTTCAATATATTTTATTAAGTTTATGTTAACCGGTTGACACAAATAAGAATCTCATGCTATAACTAAATCAGCGCATAAGAAAGCGCTAACACTATATGATAACCGGTTGACATAAAAATAACTTTACTTAGGAAGGTACTGCGTATGAATTGGCAACTCACCATCAAAAATCTTAAAAATCCGTCGTATCTGCAAAGTTCGACAACGATGTTCTTATTTTTCGCTTCATGGGGGATCTGGTGGAGTTTCTTCCAACTTTGGTTGACTTCTAAACAAAATGGCTTAGGTCTTTCGGGGAGTCAAGTTGGGACCGTCTTTTCGATCAATTCGATCGCTAGTCTTGTTTTGATGTTTATTTATGGGACTCTCCAAGATCAACTCTTTATCAAACGGCATCTTTTGATCTTTAATGCTGTTTTAGCGACTTTGATCGCCCCATTTTTCATCTTTATTTATAGTCCTTTGATCAAAACACACTTTTTGCTTGGTGTTTGGCTCGGAGCGATCTTTTTATCAGCTGCTTATCTTTCAGCTGTCGGTGTTTTAGAAGCTACGACTGAACGTTTCTCTCGTGTCTTTGGTTTTGCTTACGGGCAAGCCCGCGCTTGGGGCTCTTTTGGCTACGCGCTTGCAGCCTTGATCGCCGGTTTTATCTTTGTCAAAGATCCAAATTTAAACTTTATCGGTGGTTCTGTGATCGGACTGTTTTTACTGCTTGACCTGCTCTTTTGGCGTCCCCAAGAAGAACTCGATGCCTTAAAAGCGATCGATGAATTGAAAACGGATTCTTCGACTCCTAAATTAAAAGACATGTTAGCCTTACTAAAATTGCCAGTTCTTTGGCAGATCATCATCTTTGTGATGTTTTCTTGGACTTTTTATAATGTCTTTGATCAACAAATGTTTCCTGAGTTTTACACGAGTCTCTTTTCCTCAACTACGCTTGGGCAGCAAACTTACGGGACTTTGAACAGTATCCAAGTTTTCGTCGAAGCTTTGATGTTAGGACTTGTGCCCCTTTTGATGCATAAGATCGGCGTCAAAAAGACTTTGATGTTAGGCACAACGATCATGTTTTTACGGATCGGGCTTTGTGGTTTGATCTCAGACCCGATCGCGATCTCCTGTGTCAAGATGCTCCACTCCCTTGAAGTTCCACTTTTTGTCCTTTCGATCTTTCGGTACTTTACGTTGCACTTTGATACTAAACTTTCAGCAACGCTTTATATGATCGGTTTTCAGATCGCAGCTCAAGTCGGACAAGTCATTTTATCGACACCACTTGGGATCTTACGTGATTCCTTTGGTTACAGCACGACCTTTAAGATCATCGCCTTGATCGTCTTAGTCACTGGTATTTATGGCTATTTCATCATCAAAAACGACAACGAATTTGTTAACGGACAACCATTAGAAAAATAAACGAGGTAAATATTATGCAAAAAATGATCACATTAACTAATGCTCGCTATCGCCTAGGGTATCACGTCAGTGCTCCAGCTGGGTGGATCAACGACCCGAATGGCTTTTGTTATTTCAAAGGTTACTACCACATCTTTTATCAATATCATCCCTATTCGGCTGATTGGGGCCCGATGCATTGGGGCCATGCCCGCAGTAAAGATCTAGTCCACTGGGAAAGCTTGCCCTTAGCCCTTGCTCCTGATACAAAAGCTGATGAAGACGGGTGCTTTTCAGGTAGTGCGATCGTCAAAGATGACACGCTGTATCTCATCTATACCGGCCACCACTATTACGGTGATGGTGATCCAGACCACTTTTGGCAAAATCAAAATCTAGCCTATAGCCAAGATGGGATCACTTTCACTAAATACGCTCAAAATCCGATCATCGCACACGAACCAGCCGATAATACGCATCATTTTCGCGATCCAAAAGTCTTTGAAAAAGATGGATCCTATTATATGGTCTTAGGAAGTCAAGCTAAAGATGGCGCTGGCCGAGCGATCATGTATCGTTCTTCTGATCTAAAAAACTGGGAATATCTTGGTCCTTTTGCTAAAGCTAAAGAAGACGAAGGCTATATGTGGGAATGTCCTGACTTCTTCAATTTAGCCGGTAAAGATATTCTCTTGCTCTCACCACAAGGGATAAAACCTCAAAAAGAAAAGTACTTGAACCTTTTTCAAACTGGCTATTTCGTCGGTGATTATGAGCTAGCAACTAATACTTTTACACACGGTGCGTTCACTGAGATCGATCTTGGGCACGACTTTTATGCGAGCCAAACAACTTTGACACCAGATGGACGCCGGGTCGTCTTGGGCTGGATGGATATGTGGGAAAGTGATTTCCCAGAAAAAGCTGACGGTTGGGCGGGAGCTTTGACATTGCCCCGCGAACTCAAATTAAAAGGCGAGCGTCTCTATATGAGTCCCATAAAAGAGCTAGAAAAGCTCCGCACCGCAAAACTCGCAACTTTTACAGAAACACTCACGGAGGAAAAACTTCTCTGTACAAACGAAAAACAAGTTGAACTTGTACTTGACCTAAAAGAAGCAACAGACTTTAGCTTTAGTTTACGAGATCAAGTTGGTAACGAACAACTCACTTTAGATTTTGACCGCGACACATATAAATTCACCTTGACAAAAGGCGATCAACGTTTTGCTACGATCGCGCCAACAAATTCTGTAAATCTCAGGATCTTTGTCGATACGAGTTCGCTTGAGATCTTTATCAATGACGGTGAAGCTGTCTTTACTGAACGTTTCTATTTAGAAAGTGCTCCAACTTTATGGCTCAAAGCCAAAAAAGCCACCTGCCAAGCTGAGATCTATCGTTTAGAAGCACAAGCGATCGAATTTTAATACCAAAAAAGCGTTTTGACTTTTAAAAGCCAAAGCGCTTTTTTGAGTTTTTGCGAAAAAATTTGCTAAAATAGGAAGCAAAACGACCTAACGAGGTGAAAAAATGCGTCCTAAGCTAGAAGATGTCGCTAAGCGCGCTAACGTCTCCAAAACAACCGTCTCACGCGTCTTAAACAACCGAGGTTATTTGAGTCAAGAGACGATCACGCGTGTCTATCAAGCGATGAAAGAATTAAACTATCAACCAAATGTCGTCGCGCGCCAACTTTATCAAAAAAAGACTCAGCTCATCGGCTTGCTTTTCCCAACGATCGCTAATCCTTTTTTTGGTGAATTGAGCGCTGAATTGGAAAAACGCCTTTACAACGAAGGTTTTAAAGTTTTGATCGGTAATTCGATGAATGACCCCAAAAAAGAAGCCGATTATCTCAATCAACTTTTAAGCAAACAAGTCGATGGGTTGATCGTTGGCACACATAACCAAGGGATCAAAGAATACAATTATGAGCATCTTCCTGTTGTCGCGATCGACCGCAACATGAATCACGATATCCCTGTGATCGAATCTGATAATTATGCCGGTGGTGTTTTAGCTACGACTTATTTGATCGAACAAGGCGCAAAAAAAATCATCCATACTAACGGTCCGATCACACTTGATTCACCGGCAAAACGGCGACGCTTAGCTTACGAAGATACGATGCGCCAGCATGGACTGACGCCGATCACAGTCACCCTTGATTTCAACATTCCTTATCATGAAAAAAAGCAGATCCTGACGCAAATCTTTTACGATCATCCTGATCTAGAAGCTATTTTTGCTTCAAACGATATCGATGCGGCCTTGATCATGCAGATCGCTTTAGAATTAGGGAAAAAGATCCCCGCCGATCTTTTACTTGTCGGTTACGACGGAACTAAGGTCATCCAAAATATCTTGCCTAACTTAACTACGATCGTTCAACCGATCGAAGCGATCGCCCAAACAGCAGTCACCGTTTTAAAAGCACGGTTAAACGACCGTCCGACTAAGTCAGAATACGTTTTACCAGTCAGCCTGAAAAAAGGTACGACTTAAGTTTGCGACAGCTTTTCTCTTATTTAGAAAAGTTGTCTTTTTCTTTACTGACTTAACGTGTACTTCCGTTTTATGCTTTAGCTAAAGCTTGCTTGAGATCTGCGATCAGGTCGTTGACATCTTCGATCCCAACTGAAAGGCGGATCAATTCGTCTTTGATCCCGTCTTTTAAGCGGATCTCACGGGGGATCGCACCATGAGTCATGATTGCTGGAACTTCGATCAAACTTTCGACTGAACCTAAACTTTCAGCTAACGTGATCAACTGCAAACTTTCGATAAAAGCTTTGAGATCAGAACCTTCTTTTAGCTCAAATGAAAGCATTCCACCAAAATCATCCATTTGTTCTTTAGCCAAAGCATAAGCAGGTGCTTTTTGATCGCCTGGATAATAGATCTTAGCGACTTTTTCGTGTTTTTCTAAAAATTCAAAGATCTGGCGCGCATTTTCATTATGGGCCCGCATCCGAACGGCTAGCGTTTTGATTCCTCGTTGTAACAGCCAACTATCTTGCGGCCCTAAGATCGCCCCGATCGCATTTTGTAAATAATGCAGCTGTTGCCCTAATTTTTCATCTTTAACAACCGTCAGTCCAGCTACTAAGTCACTGTGTCCGCCTAAATATTTCGAAGCACTGTGTAAAACGATGTCAGCTCCCAATTCCAGTGGACGTTGTAAGTATGGTGTTGCAAAAGTATTATCAACGATCACTAAAAGATCATTTGTATGCGCAAGTGTCGCTAAAGCTTTGATATCTGAGATATGCATCAATGGATTGGTCGGTGTTTCTAAATACAACGCTTTAGTATTAGGACGCAGAGCTTGTTTGACGGCTTGCAGATCGCGGGTATCGACCGCCGTAAATTCCAGTCCCATTCGGGTCAACACCGTATTTATCAAGCGGAAAGTCCCACCGTAAACATCGTTTCCGACAACGATATGGTCTCCTTTGGAAAATAGACTAAAGACAGCGTGGATCGCTGCAGAACCAGATGCAAAAGCAGCACCTGAGATTCCTCCTTCAAGTTGGGCGATCAATTCTTCTAAAGCATTCCGTGTCGGATTGCCCGTGCGCGAATATTCCCACTGTGGCTTTCCCCCAAGTTCAGTTTGCTTATAGGTCGAAGTCTGGTAGATCGGAACATTGACTGCCCCAGTATATTTATCATAACTTGTACCACCATGGATCAATTTTGAATCAAATTTCATTTTTCTTCCTCCTCAAATGTATAGATCGCTTTACTCAAATAGCGTTCTGAGCTATCTGGAAAAACAGTGACGATATTACTTTTTTTAGGTAAACTCTTAGCTAACTCAAGGCAGGCTGCTAAAGCCGCCCCACTTGAACTGCCAACAAAGAGCCCTTGTTCAAACGCCAAGCGCTTGACGAGTGCAAAAGCGCGGTCATCTTCGATCGTATAAATGCGATCAGGTCTAGTCTGAGCAAAGAAAGGTGGCACGAATTCGACTCCGATCCCTTCAGTGCGATGTTTATGTGGCTGCCCTCCATTTAAGATCGAGCCTGCTGGTTCGACGACTGCTGTCACCACTTTAGGATCTCTTTCTTTAAAATAACGAGCCAGACCGGCAAAGGTCCCCCCACTTCCAGCACCAGCAACGACTGCAGCGATCTTTTGGTCACTTTCAGCAAATTCAGCTGCGATCTCAGGTGCAAGTGTCTCATAATAAGCGCGGGGATTTTCCGGGTTATTGAATTGCAACGGCAAATAACTCGGCGTGATCTCGTTGGCTAACTCTTTAGCACGTTTGATCGCCCCTTTGATCCCCAAAGCGCTTGGCGTATGTACGATCTTTGCCCCAAGTGCCCGCATCAACGTCTGCTTTTCTTGACTAAATTGCTCAGGTACGACTAAGATCACTGGCAAATTGCGACGTTTGGCTGCTAACGCAAGACCGATCCCCGTGTTTCCCGCTGTCGGCTCAATGATCGTCGTTTCTTTAGTCAGCTTTCCCGCACGAGCAGCAGCGACTAATAAATGCTCACCTAAGCGATCTTTGATGCTTCCACCGGGGTTGAACATCTCGAGTTTGGCAAAGATCTTGACTTCATTTGGCGCTTCAATATCTAACTGCAGCAACGGGGTCTGCCCGATCAGCTGATTGACATTATGATAAATCATCTTCATCCCTTCTTTCTTGCGATCAAAAGACACAAAAAGGGCGCAAACCGGTGAAAGTTTGCGCCCTTTATCCGAAGAAGTCCTTACTTTAACTGATCACAGCTCAAATCAACTCTCTTCGCTAAAGTAGCGCCGAGAGCAACAACATGTAACAAAAACTGTTTGTGTTAAAAATAAGTTCTTCATGTATTTTTCCGTCCTTTCGATCGTTGTTTCGATCATAACACTTACTATTTGTAAATGCAAGTTTTTTCTTAACTTGTTATAATGTTTTTCAAAAAGGAGTGTCCGCTAATGAATATCCGACTTGCAACTTTGGCTGATCTCGAAGCGATCAGTGCGATCTACGCTTATGCACGTAAACAAATGGCTCAAAATGGTAATCCTGATCAGTGGGGCAAAAAACACCCGCCTTTAGCTCTGATCAAACAAGATATCGCCAAGCAAGTTTTATATGTGCTTGAAACACCAGAACACACATTAGGTGGCGTCTTTGCCTTTATCTGTGGGGCAGACCCGACTTATCAGAAGATCGAAGGCCAGTGGGCAAACGACCGCCCTTATGGTGTTATCCACCGGATCGCTGGCAATGGTCAGATCAAAGGTGTTTTTGAAAAAGCCCTAGCCTTTTGTGAAGCAAAGTGCGCTAACCTTAAGATCGATACTCATCCCGATAATTTGATCATGCAACATCTGATCACTAAAAATGGTTTTCAGTATTGTGGCATCATCTACACTGACGATCAGACTAAGCGTTTAGCCTATCAAAAAGTCAATTAGCTTTTAAATAGGCCTCTAACTCTGCCAAATAGAGCACTTTTTGTTCAGCGCTGATCCAAGCAGTTTCAAATGAATTCCGTGCTAATTGCCCTAGCTGTTCTTCAGTTAGGGCATATTTTTGTGCTAACGCATAATAGTTATCAGCGATATAACCACCAAAATAAGCCGAAGCATCGGAATGAAGCGAAACTTTGACATCATTTCCTAAAAGCTCTAAAACTTCTTTGCCTTTCATGTCCGAAGCGATAAACTCATTTGGTAAAAGCTACTAGATCAATACGTGTTTCGTTTACTCTGAGTATAGGTCAGCACTGTTTATTTCCAAAGCATGACCGTTTGCAGTGAGACCTTTGCTTGTGTTTTCTAAATAGATCCCTTGGATCTCAGGATCAAAACCACTAAAGCGTTCGATCTCACCTAGTAAAATTTTAAAATAAGCGACATCAAGTGCTTGCCATTTTTCACCAGGCGCAACGATAAAGACTCCTGGCGGATAAGGTAAAGCTCCTTCTAAAGCGATCTTTCCGACAAGTTCATCTAAAGGATAAAGTTTCCCTTCGTTTCGCATGAAACATTGATCTGCTTCATATGGTGTCAAGGGATGATCTCCGAGTGTTTCTTTCAAAAACAGTTCTTGCTGTAAATGATAGATCTGATGTTCACTGTAATAAGCGTGCATCTCATCACACAAACGTTTTAAAGTATAACCTGCATAACGCTTTGGATATTTTGCGACTAACCGTGGTAAAGCCTTTTCTAACGGAGCTTCACTTAAATAAAGCTCTTCAAATTCTAAAAAGGCCGCCAACAGAGTTTGCATACTTTGTTCATCTTCACCTGGAGTCAAGAAAAATAACGTCGAATAGAGATCAGATTTCCCCGGAATGATCCGCTTTTCTATTAAATATTCTCCGAGGATCGGACCTGGGATCCCGTTTTGAGTATATATTCCCTGGGAAATATCGACGCCAGGGCAAGTTACCGTCAATTTCAACGGACTGATGATCGCCTCTTTTGTTCCGACATGGCTGAAACCATGCCACAGATCAGTTGGCAGTAAGCGCCAATATTTGAGCTTTGTAGCCAACTCTTCTGTCGGGATATCTTCCCATAAGACCCCGTCAATTTCCCGCGGAATTAGAGGCTTGAAGAGTTTACTTTGACGTAACAGTTTTTTACGAAATTCGATCCCTAAACAAAGCGTCTCTTCCCACCATTGGGTCACTAGTGGACTTGCTGCCATAAAAGCATTTACTGCTAAAGAGGCATAGATCGGATAAGAATAGCTTGTCGTCACGTATTTTAAATAGGCATTATTAAAATGTTTATGATCGATATAGCGTTTTTGCCCTTTCAAATGGGCATCTTTTTTCAAGATCTGCGAAGTTTGGGCTAACCCAGCCTGTTGTTTATGGATCGATTGTGTCACTAAGATCCCTGGATCGTCTGGTCCGTATTCTAAACTAAGCGGAGACAATTCTTTCATCAAAGGCACGAACTGTTCGTATCCGCCCCACGCACAGTCAAACAAGATATAATCGCACAACGGTCCTAATTTTTCAAGTAAGTGTTTAGCATCATAAAAAACACCATCATATGTTTCTAACTGCAAGACAGCTAAGCGAAACGGACGTTTGGCTTTTGCTTTTTCAGGAGCGAGCTGTGCGATCTTTTGCCGAATCTTTGCTTCATCAAGTTCACTTTCAAGTAAAGGCCCGATCAGACCTAGTGGATCACGATCTGTCTTCAAATAGACTGGTTTAGCCCCAGTCATGACTAGTGCACTATTATACAAAGATTTATGGTTATTACGATCAAATAATACTAGATCACCTTTCGTTAAAGCGGCTGTCGCACAGATCGTGTTTGAACTTGTCGTTCCATTTGTACAAAAATAAGCTTTATCAGCATTAAAAGCTTGAGCGGCAATTTGTTCGGCTTCAAGTGGAGTGCCACCATGCGTCAACGTATCGCCCAACTCAGGGATCGTATCACTGACATCTGCATAAAGCATTTTTTCACCGAAGAACTTTTTAAAGACTTGTCCCGCTGGATGACGCCGATAAAACTCACCGTTATGGTGTCCTGGCGTCGTAAAGCTAACTGGATGCTCATCAGCATAGTTGATCAGATCAGTCAAAAAACGTGGCACGTTTTTTTGCTCATAAGCTAAAGCGGCCTGTAAAACATCTGCTTTTAGTTCTCTAGCTTTCTTAGGTGTCGTTTCAAACACTGGCAAACCATAGCGTTTAGCTTCTTTGGCCAAGAATTTTGCCTCTTCTTTTGTCAAAACTAATGCAGCTAGCTGGCTCAATTCCAATGTTGGTGTTACTAAAAGAGCCTCATATGGTGCTGGCACACTTGCTTCAAGCCCTTTAGAAACTGCGATCTTTAAGTATTTCTCCATCATCTTTCTCACTTTCTAAAGCTAACTGTCACTCATTGTACCACCTTAGTAAGCATATTTCTTGCATTATTTAAAAATAGTGGTAGTAATTTGAACAATATTTATTTAAAATAAAAAGCGATACTTTGCAGTCAAAAGGGAGCTGTTCAAAAATAAAGATGCAAAACAGCGGCCTCCCCTTTTAACTAATTTGAAAAAGAAAGGAAACTATGTCTTTTTTTGCATCGCATAGCGTGGAATTTTCGTGCATTCAAACAAACATCCTGGGCACGTGCAAAATAACTAAGAATTTTGCACTACACTAAGGAGAATCAAAAATGAATACTTTAAACCCAAATTCACTTGAAAAGAAAAAATATACACCTTGGATCGTTTTGACGTTACTTGACTTTGTAACGATCATCAGTTTTGAGAATATTTTTTATCCTTTCCAAAACCAAGGTCTTTCTGTTGTCGTTTCGTGGATCTTTATGCTTTTTGTCTACGTTATTCCATATGAATTGATCGTTAGCCAATTGGGATTGACGTTTGATCAACAAGCCGGAGGTCTTGCTTCTTGGATCCGGCGCGGAACTGGGAGCGACTTATTTGGTTATGCGACTTCATGGATGTATTGGGTCCAAACGATCCCATATCTCGTTGACGTTTCTAACTCGATCATCGTTTCCTTTAGTTGGATCATTTTGGGTGATGCAACTTTGAGTAGCCATATGTCGACTTTTACTTTTGGACTTTTGACATTTGTGATCATTTTAGCCTTTATTCTTTTGGAAAATGTCTTCAAAAATGCGCTTGAGATCTTATCTTTGATCGGTGGGGGCGCAATGTTTGTCATGTCGATGCTCTTTGTTTTGATGACTGGTTATGCTTTGACACACGGAGCGCATATCGCTACGCAACCGTTCAATTTGAGTGCTTTCAAACCAAACTTCAGCTTGCATTATTTTTCAACGACTGGACTTTTGATCTTTGCGATGTCTGGGGCTGAACTAGCTGCTCCTTACATCAGTCGCATGAAAAACCCTAAAGTCGAATTTCCCCGTTCAATGTGGCTTTTAGCAATCATGACTGGGGCTTTGACGATCTTTGGGACTTTAGCTTTAGCTGTCTTCTTTGACGCTAACAATATCCCAAATGACTTCAAGATGAATGGTCCTTACTATGCTTTCAAATTACTAGGCCAACAACTCGGCTGGGGCAACAGCTTGATGTACGTCTTTGCCGTCGTCCAATCATTTTTCATGTTAGCTCAGTTAGCAGTTTTGATCGATGCGGCTAGTCGGGTCTTTGCAGGCGATGTCAATCAAAAATATATGCCTTCTTGGCTCACAAAGAAAAATAAAAACGGTCGTCCTGTACATAGCTATACTTTGACAGCTGGGATCGCACTAGTCTTGTTACTTTTGAGTGGGACTTTACCAGATATCAACTCGATCTATAACTGGTTGTTGAATTTAAATGGGATCGTTTCGCCGTACAAGACATGTTTAGTCTTTGTGGCTTTCATCGCAGTTCGCTGGCAACAAGACAAATTCTCGTCTGATTATATCTTCATCAAAAATCGGACAGGCGCTTTGCTAGTTGGGTTCTGGTGTTTCTTATTTACGTTTGTTTGTGCTACGATGGGCTTTATTCCACAAAACGCTCACTTTGGAACAAAACAATTTGGACATGAATTGATGATGAACTTCTTCTTTGTCTTCTTGATCTTTGGCATGGGTGTGATCTTACCTTTCTTGCGTAAATTAGAACTTAAATTAAAAGCTCGGAAACAAAATTGATCTTTAAATAAAAAGGCTAGACCGCCTAAAGTGGCAGTCTAGCCTTTTTGCATCCCTTATTTTTCTTTTCTACGTTTTTTACCTAAACCTAAAAGTCCTAATAAACTTGCACTGAGCACACCTAGTCCTGATAGCGGAGTCGCTTGAGCTTTAGTTTCACCAGTTTGTGGTAATTCAGCTACTTTACCTAGTTTTTCCTGAACTGGTCTCTTTCCTAAAGCGACTGGCTGCTTTCTAGTTTCATTAGTTTGCGGTCGTTTGACCACTTCAGCTAGTTCTTTTTTAATTGACTCCTTTACTAGAACAACTGGCCGAGTTTCAACTTCACTAGTTTGTGGTCGTTTAGCTACCTCTTCTTTAGTTGGGCTTTGCGCTAAAACTAACGGTGACTGTTTAGTCGATTCTTTTTTAAGCGTCTTTTCTTCTGAACTGTTAGGAACATCAGACGTTAAAGTTTCTTTTTGGTTTTGTTTTTCGGTAGGCAACTCAGCTGAAGTTTTAGCTTTATTTTTCAGCAAAGTTAAGAGCGCAAGCGTCTGTTGTTCATATTCAGCTGCACTTTGCGCATGAGCTACAACATTTTGTTTAGCTTCTTTAGCTTTAGCCAAAATATTTTGAAGTTCAAATTGAGCTTTGCGTGCTTTTGCAAGCGCTCGCTCTATTACTTTAGTGAGTTCAAAGGCCTTACTTACATCATTTTTAGCTTCAGCATCGACCTCTTTTAATGTTTGCTCAAGCACTCCAAGCGTCGTAACGCCTAAACGATGCTCATCAGCAACAACTGTTACTTGTTGTTGTGCAAGTCTAAACTCTTTAAAAGTCAATTTGGCTGTCGAAGCAATACTTTGAGCTTGTTTTTCAGCTAAAGAACTCACTTTGCTTTGAGCCATTGAAGTAAACAAGCTCGCAGCTAACGCCATTGCCTCACGCGTTTGCTTAGCACTCTTTTGGGCCTTTAAAGCAAAGACATCAGCTTCACTTAAGATCAGGCTCAGATCTTTAGCATAACTTGTGACTGTGCGTGAAAGATCCGCTAATTCTTGCGCTTTTCTTTGGAATTGATCTGCTAAACTCGTTTTTTTCTCATTTTCTTTAGCTTGGGTTTGAGTTGCCAACTTATCTTTGACTTGCTCTAAATATTTAGTCATCTCACTCACGAGCGCCTGCGCATTTTTAGCTGCCTTGCCGGCCATTTCGGCTTTAGTCTGAGCTGTTTGTTGGGCTCGCGCGCTCTTTTGCGCGACTTCACTGACGACAGTGGCCAAACTCGTAACTGCTTCTAACGCGCCTGTTTTGGCCGCACGCACTGCTTCTTTAGCAACATTAGTAGCCGTAGTTTTAACTTGGGCAAAGTCTGACAGCGCTTGAGTCACAGCTGCAAGGTCTTTAGTCGCTTCTAAATCAACTAGACTAGCTTTCGTAGTCAACTGTGTAACGACTTGCATCAGCTCCGTCGGGTTTTCTTTGAGCTCTTTTAACAAAGCTTTTATTTGCGAAGCTAAAGTGACGGTTTGAGCAGTTGCAGCTTTAGCTACACTAGCTGCACTACTTGCTTGGCTAGCATAACTAGCGCTCGCCAGATTTTTGATTTCAAGTGCTGTCGCCTCGATCTCGTGCGCTTTGGCTTCTGCCTGTGCATAACGCTCAGCTTGAGCTTTCATGCCTTCTAACTGTGCTAAAGTTTGTTCAAATAAATCTCGTTTGGCTTGTGTACTTTGCGCTTTTTGTAAAGCCTTGGTAGCTTGTTCAACTACTTTCGGCGTTAGAGCTTTTACTTTTTCTAGCGCCTCAAAAGCTTTTTGGGGATCATTTGGAGCTAACTCTACGCGTAAGTTAGCCTCACGCACAGCTTGATAAGCTTTTTTCGTAGCTTCAGCTAGAACAGACGCCTCTGTGGCAGTCAACTCTGCTTCTTTAGGAACTTCAAAGGTATCAGATTTTATCGTTTGTGCCAACGCCTTTAAGTGTTGTAAACCATCATTAGTTGGCGCTATTTTCGCAAGCGCTGAGATATCTTCGACTACTGAAAGCAAACGAGGATCGAGCTCTTTGACTTTAGTAGCAGCGTGCTTAGCTTGTGTTGCTTTGTCTTGGGCTTTTACCACTGCTTCACTCGCCAATTTAAGATAGTTAGCCAGCTCGCCTTTAGTAGCTTTGAGCTTTTCTGCAACGACTTTTTCTTGCACAGTATGTTTTGCTTGGTCTAAAAGTTGTTTTGCTTTTGTGCCCAGTTGCGATAATTTCGCTAAAAGTTGCTCTAACTCAACTTTTTTTGCCTGTGCTTCTTTTGCTAGGGACTCTGCCATATCTCCTTTGTGGTCAACAGCCTCTACGAGCGCACGTGTGTTTTCTTCAGCGTCACTTGCTTTAATTGTTGCTTCACTAGTATGTTCAGCCGCACTTAGCACTTGAGCCAGTGTTCCTGTCAAAGCATGATTTTGGACAACATCAGCTGTGCTTACTGCTTCGCTTGTAGCTTCACTTGCAAGTTTTAGCTCTGTTTGGGCGGAGCGATGTAGTTTTTGAACCTCCTCATCTAAAGCTGACGCAAAAGTTTTGCTCTCAGCAACTTCGCTTGCAAGCACAGCTCCACTTGCTTGTAAGCTCAACGCTTCTTGGCTTAGATCAGCAAGTTCGACTGCTTCTGGATAAACTTGCGCAGCTGATGTGACCGCCTCTACTAGTACAGGAACTTGGCTGAGCTCTGCTTTGACTTTAGTATCTAGCTCGTTTGCCATCGCACCTAAAGCTTGGATCTTCGCGACTTCTTTAGCGCTCTGAGCCACTTGTTCTGTACTTTTTACATGAGCTTGTTGTGCGTTTGTAGCCATTTCTTTAGCTCCTTTAGCGAGCTCACGTGCTTTGACATAGTCTGCTAAATTCGCTTTTAGTTCATTTAACTTAGCTAATGCTTGTTCCAACTGCACCATTTGTGCTTGCCCTACTTCAGCTACCGTTAAAGCGTCTGTAGCATTTTGCTGTGCTTTTGTAGCAGCTTCTTTAGCTGTTTGACTAGCTAGTTCAGCTTGGCTCGTCGCTAAATCAACTTCTTTAGCCACATTTTTCACTTGAGCTAGATCCCCCGCCAAAGCATAACTTTGAGCCTCACTCGCTCCACTAGTTACTTGAGCTCCAATCTTTCGAACATCTTGTTCAGCCTGACTCGTGGCTTGATAATTTTTTTCTGCTTCACTTGCTAAATGCGTAGTTGTCGTGTTAGCATCGTTGATCGCTTGCAAAGCTGAAGTTACTGCAAGTTTTGCTTCATTTGCTTTTGTGACAAATTCTGCTAATTTTTGATCAGCTGGTTTCTGTTCAGCTAAAGAGGTGATCTGGGCTAAGAGCGTTGGAACTTGCGCGCTACTTGTTTGGGCCTGTTCAGCCACTAGGGCTGTATTGGAAGCTAATGAAGTCGCTGCAAGGGCTGCTTTATAAGCCTGGCTCGTATGATCCGTGTTTAAAAGTTTAGCAGCCTGTAACTTAGCTAGCTCGGCTAAACTCTGCGCTTGCATCTTAGCCTGGTTATAGTGCGTGACGTCACTTAGTAATTTAGCTAGTTGCGTTACGACCGAATCTACTTGTTGTTCTTTTTGTAAAACTTTGCGAGTTTCTTTTGCAACTGCCTGCTTATTTTGCATAACTTGACTTACGCTCGGTCTAGCTTTTGCTTCAGCTGCACTAACCTTAGCCCCAGCTTTCTTGACACTTGTAGTAACACTTAAAGCTTGACTATCGTTTCCTAAAGCGGCGTAACTCTTAGCTAGATCAGCACCACTTTGAGCTTTAGCTACAGCTTGTTTAGCCAACAGATCAGCCTCACTGATAAGCGCGTACTGTGCACTCGTTTCATGCGCGCTATTTTGTGCGACCTCTGCAGCACTCAGCGCTTCACTAAGAGCTCCTTGGGCGAGCTTTTGCAGTTCTTTTGCTTGTTGAGCGCTAGCAGTCAACTTCTCATTATCAGGGTCAGTTGCTAATAAAGTGATCTGTGCCACTAATTCATTTACTTTAGAAGCTAAATTTTGTGCTTTTTTTGCAGCACTTGAAGCTTTTGGAGCTAAATTCAAAACATCACTGACCGCTTCACTAGCTTGCGTAGCATAACTAGCTAGCTTATCTTTTAGCCCAACTGCTGTTTTGACTTCTTCTTGGGCACTTGAGGCATAAAGAGCAGCTTGAACATAATGTTTAGCTTGTTCTTTTAATTTAGCTAACTGTGTAACTGCTAAACTAGCTTGATCGTGTTGCTCAACCACCTTTTTTACGTCCTCTGAAAGTTCCTTTGCTCTATTCTCAGCTTGACTCGGTGTTGCTTTATTTTGTTCTTTTAATTCATCGGCTTCAGCTGAAAGTTCAAGCAAAGCTTGCGCGACACTAGTTGCTTTGGCAACATCACCTAGCACAGCATAACTTCTTGCGGTACTTGCCAAATGAGTGGCTTTCGCTCCAAGAGAGGTGACTGTTGCCGCAACTTCACTCGTAGTTTTCAATGCTTGCATGACATCACTAGCTGTATTTGTCGCTTTCGTTGCTAACTTATCCGCCCTATTTGCTACTTCAACAACTTGTTTTTGAGTTGTCAGAGCTTGTTTAGCTAATTCTTCAAGTTTTGGTATTGCTACGTTATTTGCAAGTTCGCCAAGGGCTTTTGTCAATTCGGTCGCTTCAGCTTTCAAATGAGCAATTTGTTGAGCGTTTGCATCTGCATTCTTCGCCAAAGCTTGGGCTGCACTTGCTGACATACTTACTTTTGCAACATCACTATCAACTTGCATCTTTGTCGCTTTAAGCGCCAACCCTGTCTTTTCAGCTAGATTGGCTTGTTCATCAGCTTTTACATAAAGCTTAGCTGTCTTCAAAAGATCATTTAGTTTTTCAAGCATTGAACGGGCTTTGGTTGCACTCGTTTTTCCTGCTTGTTCAGCTTGTGAACTCTGCTCAAATTGGAGTTTAGCTTCTTTGGCCGCATTTGAAGCATTAGAATAAACATCATTTATTTTTGCTGCGCTCAGACTAGCCAAATGCGCTGAACTTGCAGCTTGGCTCTCAGCGCCAGCTAAAGCATAACTTTTAGCGGCACTAGCAGTACTATTGACTTCATTGACACTTAGATCTACTAACGAATCAGCCGCACTAACTGCCAAATATTTTGTCGTAGCTAAACTTGCAAAAGTAGTCGCTTCGCTAGCAGCAGACCGCGTCGTTGCAAGCTCTGTATCGAATTGTGTTTTTGCCGTTTGCGCTTGCTCACTTAATTTTGCAAGCTCAGAAATATCTGGATGTTCACTTGCAAGAGTTGTCAGCATGTTTACTAGTTCTGGCGCTTTAACGCCTGCATTAGCTATTGCATCTCCACTACTTGCGCTCGTAGCTAAAGCTAAAGCTTCCTGAGCTGCAACACTAGCTTGACTTACAAATGGCTTAAGCTCGTCACTGAACTCTTGGACTTTCCCCCGCGTTTTCTCAGCTTGAGTGGCTTGAGCTAAAGCATTAACATATCGCGTTGTGAGTTCTTTTAGTCTATTTAACTCAGTTACAGCCTCTGTAGCTTTAGCTTGAGCTGCTATGGCTTGAGAATTTGCGCGAGTGGCCTCTTTTTGAGCTTGAGTGGCTTGAGCTAAAGCAGTCGTAGCCTCTTTTTTAGCTTCATTGGCCACAGCAAAAGCTAAACTTGCTTTCATAGCTGCGCTTGTGGCATTATTTGCATCGCCTAAAACGGCATAGCTTTGTGCTAAAGTGGCAGCACTTGTAGCTTCACTAGCCGCTAAACTCACCTTGTCTTCTGCTTGACGTGCTTTGTCATACTCATCACTAGCTACACTAGCAGCACTTTGAGCTTGAGCTAAAGCACTTGTGGCTTCACTGACTGCACTATTTGCTTTGGCCTTAGCTTCTGAGTTTTTTCTTGGTACCGCCAATGAATCAAAGACAGCAGGATCTTTTTGCGCTAATGAAGTGATCAAAGTTGCCAATTTCGTTGCATCCGTTCCCAAATCATTTGTCTTAGTAGCTGCACTGTCTGTCGCAGGGAGGACAGCTGCTGTTTGCTCAACTGATCCATTTATTTGCGTTGCTGCCTTTGTTACGTCTTCCTTAGAACTTGTGGCTTTTTTAGCTAAAAGTTCAGCTTGCTCTGCTTGTGAGAATGCATTCGCGTATCGTTCAGCGTCCTGAGCAAGCTCTGCTAATTTTTGGAGCGTCGTTTCAGCTTGGCTTTGCTTTTGCTCAACTATTTTCGCAGCTTCAGATGTTTGTTTTAGTTTTGGTAAGGCTTTTCCTAAAACAGTTGTAATTTTAGCTTTAGCTTGCTCTGCTTGTGTGGCAGCTTCACTCGCACTTTTAGCAGCACTTGTGGCTTGGCTCTCAGCGCCTAAAACAGCATAACTAGTTGCCTGACTAAAGGCTTTTTCGGCATTGCTTGCAGCTAGATCTGCTTGTTCTTTAGCCGTATCAGCAAGTGCGACCATGGAAACAACTTCTTTGGCATTATTTGAAGCTTCACTTGCTGCACTAGTTGCTTCAGTTGCATTTGTTTCAAGTCCTTTTTTAGCATCTGTAGCTGCTTTTGAAACGCTAGCTAATTGTGATATCGTTGGATATTTGTCCGCTAAACTGGCGATCTTAGCCACGAGCGGTTCTGCTTTTGTTGCTAAACTTTGAACGATAGTTGCCTTGGCTTGTGCTTGCCCAGCTAAACTAGCAATCGTTGCGCTCGCTTCGCTTGTTTGTTCAGCTTGCTCAGTTGCATTGTTTTTAGCAGTATCAGCGCGATCAGCCTCTGAGGCGGCCAGCTCCGCCTGTGCTAGAGCGTTAGCATAACGTTTTGCTTGGCTGGCTAGCTCTTGTAATTCAAAAACAGCATTAGCGACTAGACTTTGTTTTTGTTGGGCCGTTGTTGTTGCTTCAGTCGCTGAAACAGCAGCTTGACTTGCCTTTGTTTTATTTTCTAGCGCAGTTTGTTGTGCACTAGTGGCTTTTTTAGCGGCAACACTTGCGACACTCGCCGCACTAGAAACTTTAGTCACATCCCCTAAAGAAGCAAAACTTTGCGCTGCGACCGTTGCACTCGTGGCCTCACTTAAGGCTGCACTTGCGAGTAATTGCGTGTTACGAACAGCTTGATAATTTACACTAGTAGCACTGGCTGCACTAGATGCTACCGCCGCTACACTCACAGCTTCACTTATAGCCTCGGTTGCTTGTTCACTAGTCTTTACCGCACGCTCGTTCAAAACCTCTAGGTCAGCATTAGTCGGATATTTACTTGCTAAACTTGCGATCTGCTCAGCTAATGAAGTTAGCATAGTTTCAGCGCCCGTGCTGCGCTCTGCCTGAGCTTGTGCCTTTTTTGCAACTGTACTTGTATCACTAGCAACCTGTTCTACTTCCCCTTTGGCGGAATCAACAGCTTGACTAGCCTGCAATGTAGCTTCTTTAGCCAAAAGAGCAGCTAAACCATATTTTTCGGCTTCTAAATACTGCTGAGCTTGTGTTTTAGCATTTTGTAACTTATTTAAAACTTGGACTAACATTGCTTGAGGAACTTTCATTTTTTCCACAGTCGTTGCGGTAAGTTCAGCTGCACTAGTTGCTTTATCAGCAGCACTAGCAGCTGTCTGTTCAGTAAGCTCAGCTTTGGTAGCGACCTCACTAGCTACTGTCACTAAACTGTCAGTCTCTTCTTTAGCTGCCTTGAGGGCGAAACTTTGAGCAGCACTTGCGACACTAGTTGCTTCGCTAGCTTCACTGTTGCTCAAGTTTTCTTGCGCTAGAACTTCAGGATATTTGGCCATTGCTTCGGCAACAGCACTTACTGCAGTCGTCGCGAGATCGTTGACTTGGTTCACAGCTACACTAGCCGTACTTGCAAGACTCGTTGCTTTTTTTAAAATTGTAGCGACTCCGCTATTTTGCGGATTTTCACTTGCCATTTGCGTCAATTCGGCTACTAGACTCGCTAAACGAGCAGTCTCCTCGGTTGCTGTTTCTTTCTTAGCTTTAGCAGTTTGTGTGAGCACTTGAGCCGTACTGTTTGCTTCACTTGCCTGATGCAAATATTTTTCGACATTTGCTTTAACAGTATTTACTTTAGTTGCCGCTTCTTCAGCTACTTTAGCTTGGTTTAAAGCAGTCACATAGCGCTCAGCTTGCGAAGCTACTGAATCAGCCAGTAATAACAACGTACTTGCCTCGCTCGCATAAGTCATAGCTTCTTTAGCTAGACTATCCGCAGCAACTTGACTATTACGGGTCTGCTCGACTTCTGCACTAACTTTTTGGTTGATCTCATTTGCTTGTTCCGATGCGCTAGTAGCTTCTTTGGCGGCGCTCTTAGTCTCTAGGACTGCGCCTAGTTTAGCTTGACTTGTAGCTACACTATTAGCACTACTTGCCGCACTTACTGCTAAACTAGCTATTTGTTGGGCTTTGCTAGCGACTTGCTCATGTTTTGCATTTGCTTGTTTCAAAGTTTGGATCTGTGCTGTTAAGGCTTGAGCTGCGCTGGTAGCAACACTAGCTTGCATAGCTGCACTTGACGCCTTGGTACCCTCCGTCATCAGTCCTTCGACAGCTGGATATTTAGCGGCTAGATCACTAGCTGTTTTAGCCAAAGCTAAGATCTGCGGTGTTTTCATCTCAGTTTGGGCAACGTTTTCGGTAGCTGCATCCAAAAGTTCATTTGTTTTAGTAAACATCTGTCCAACTTGAGTCGCCTGCTCATTGATCTGAACTGCAGCTGTCCTTGTATTTTCAAAAGCTTGTCGAGCCTTAGTAGCATATGATCCAGCTGCTAAATACGCTAAAGCATTGCTATCAGCAGTTTCGATCTTGGCCAAGGCTTCACTTGCTTGCATTTTAGCATCCAGAGCTCTTTGAGCGGCTTGTGAAGCGAGCTTTTCTGCTGCTTGTGCTTGCTTAGTTGCTTGACTGACGGTCTGGTCAGCACTTGTGGCCCGACTTTTTGCTTGACTTGCAACACTGGCTGCACTCGAAGCGTGGTCTTTATCTCCTACGACAGCATAACTTGTAGCTTCTTTAGCTGCACTTGAAGCAGTACTTGCTTCTAAGCTGACAGTCTTTTTCGCAGTACTTGCGGCTTGGTAAGCACTTGAAGCATCACTGGCAGCACTTGAAGCAAGCGTGGTCGCTTGACTAATTGTCAGATCAGCCAGACTTGCTTTGGCAGTGGCATTTGAAGCCTGGGCAACTTCGTGCATAAACCCTGTGTTATCAACATGGGGCGCCGTTAATTCGCTCAATTTTGTAGCGATCGTAGCTACTTTTGCGAGCAGTTCTTTTGTTTGTCCTGCCAGAGCATTTACTTCTGTAGCTGAACTAGTGGCTTGACTTTGAGCTAAACGAGCTCGCTCAAGTTCGCTTTCGGCTGTTGTTTCAGTAACTTGGGCCTGACTCGCAGCTGTACTTGCAAGTTGGGCATAACTTCTAGCAGCGGCTAGATCCAGCGCACGTTGGATCTTTTGCTTATTTAAAGCCAGTTCAGTAACCGCTCGTTTGATTTGAGCAGCAAGATTTCCTGTTTGCAGTTTTAAAGTCGCTAAACTTGTCAAAACATCTTCTGCTTTGTTAGCACTGCTTTGCGCTGATAGCACTGCTTCATGCGCTGTTACCTGAGCTTGGCTCGCAATACTTGCTTCGGAATCTAGCGCTACTTGCATCGCAGTTTGAGACGCTAGGCTTCTAGCTTGTGTCGCTGCACTTTGCGCTAAACTCAAAGCATTATCTACAGAAGCACTTGCTTGTCTTGCTTCAGATCCCATAGTGGCAACATTACTTTGCGCTGTTATAGCAGCACGAGCTGACTCTGCCAAACGGTCGGCTGCCCTTGAAACAACTTGAGCTGTACTTTGAGCTTTAGCTACTTCACTAGCGACTTCTGGCAAAGCTAAATGTTCTTTTGTCATCTCATTGATCTGCGTTAAAGTCGTCTTGGCAGAGTCAACTTGGGTCTGAGTCTGCTCAGCCTGACTAGTTACTGCAGTAACTTGGGGAGTCACTTCATTTTGAGTATTTGCAACTTCAGTAACAGCTTGCATAACAGCTTTTTTCTGTTCGGCGATTTCTTTAGTCTTATTTTCTGTGAAAATTTTAGTTGCTTCTTGCAGTGCCATTTTAGCTGATCCAAGTGTTATTAAAGCAGCTGTACTTGCTCTTTTAGCTAAGCTACCAGCAAGCTCAGCTAAACTCAGTGCGCTTTTCATTTCATTTGAATAAGTGACCATAAATCCAGGCAGTTGCTCAGCCGCTGTCTTAGCATCAGTTTGAACTTGCATATCAAAGATCTTTTTAGTACTTTCAGTATTTTTTAAACTTTTAGTAGCTTCCGTCGTTGCTTGGCTTGCTTGACTTTCTGCCGTATCCATTTGTGCTTTAGCTTGGGCAAACTGGGAAGCAACACTATTCAAAGCAGTTGCTACACTCGTCAATTTTTCATCATCTGGATATCCATCTGTAAATTTAGTCAATTTTTCCTGTAAGCTAACAAGCTCGGCGTTTGTAGCTTGAAGTGCTGCTTTATCAGCGATGACTGCTTTAAAAAGCTGGGCAATTTTTGCTTGCTGTTCTTTGCTCTGCAAAGCCGTTGTCTCGATATAGGCAGTGGCACTTGCAACATTAGCCCGAGCAGTTAAACTATCTAGCGCTGCCACCTGTTTAGGAAAACGCCCTGTCATGTATTCATTTAACGCTTCAAAATGTTGCTTTAATGCTTGAACTTTTTCAGTTATCCCTGCACTATCGGCCTGAGCGATACTTTGCGCAGCTGAGCTCAATTCACCATTAGCATAGTAGCTAAGTGCTTTGGAAAAATCACTTGCCTGCTCACTAGCAGCACTCAAAGTTTGATCATAAGCATCTGAAACTAGTCTTAGATCTTCTAACGACCCGTTTGCTGTAAGTTCATGTAACAAAGTCGTCGCTTCAGATGTATATTGACTTGCTTTCGTTTGAGCCTCATCTTTGAAAGTGGAGTCAGTCCTTGCGATCTCTTGCAATACTTTAGCTGCTGAATTTAATGCCTCAGCAGCGTTACTGATCTCTTGTTTTTTAGGACCAGCTTTTATTTGAGCATTTTGCAAAGTTGCATTATCCCTATTTATGCCTGCTACTATTTTGCTAATGTTTGAATTTATGAGGGAACTATTTACTTTAATAAAAGTCGTAGCATTACTTTGAAGGGCACTTAAGTTATCTTCGACTTTTTTCAAAGCTCGCTTAGCATTGGCACTTGCTATCGTTGCATTGCCCACTTCAGAAGTTGCCAGCTCGGCATAAGACGTCTGGGCGCTTGCAGCACTTTGCATTACATTTTGATCGTTTGCGCTCTGAGCATCACTAGCAGTTAAAGAAGCTTGTAATGCTGCAGTGGCGTAACTAGCTGCCTTTGAGCCTGCCATAAGTTCAGCCGTCGCTAAGCTTTGATAAGCGTTCGCTTGGGTTGCAACACTTGTTGCTCGATCTTTACTTCCTTGTACATCACTTGCTTTTAGCGTTACTGCTTGAGCTTGACTTGCAGCATGTTCAACTACAGCAGCAATGCCAACTGCTTTAGCTGCTAACGAGTCGACTGCAACTTTAGACCCAGCAACAAATGCAGTCTTATAAGCAGGGGTCAAATTATGTATCGAACTTGCAACTAAGATCTTATCTGCAGCTAAACTAACGGGTAGCTCGATTACCCAAGCGCCCTGCTTATCGGCTCTGACTAAATAATCAGGAGTCGTTTCAGTCGGCGCCGTCAGACTATAATTTAGCTCTGGAATTTGCTCCAATTGGCCATCTTCGTAATAATTTACAGTCACATAGGCATCTGGGCTAGTCGTCCCACTGAGACGAGTCGTTTTGGGCGTTATCTTATCAGCATCTGCCAACGTCAAAGTATTTTGCATTCCGTCTGTACTATACTGCAAGAATCTTGCTTGTCCAAGCTTGTTAGCTAAATTTTTGCCTGCCAAAGTGACTGCCTGATCCAAACCAATGACATTTGCAGTAGTAGAGTTGGAAGTTCCTGCTTTATCAAGCAAATAACTCGCTTCCTTAAATGGTCCAACTTTAACCCCAGTCGGATCTGACTGGATCGTAACAAAATCAGCTTTGAGTTCACCTGAAAAGTCAAATAATTTAGACGCTAAACCAGCTGAAGTATTATCAAATGTCACATCGTCTGGCCGATAAAGACTTATCTTTGAATTAGAGGCTGCTGTTATCAAAGTCGTTTTGCCAGCACCACTACCTTTTAGCTCTACATTAGCACCTTTACCAAAAGAAAGTGTTGCACTTCCGTACGTATATAGCAACGTATTTTCTTTTTCAGCTTTGTTTTGGATGCTCAAAGTTCCACCATCGTTGACAAAAACGTTACCTGCTCCGCCAATATAAACGTTACCGTAGTCTGTATCACCGCTATTTTTGATATCTAACTTAGCCCCTTTACCATTGATCCGGATCACGCCACCATTATACATATAGATATCATTTGTCGTTTTAAGTCCCTTTTCATTAGTGAGTTTTAATTGGGCATTTTCAGCTAAAACGATCTTACTATCGGCTCCGTTCAAATAGATCAATGTTCTTTGGAGATCACCGTCGGAATTTTTTCCAACGGTCACTACCGCTCCTTTTTTGAGCGTTAACGAACCGTTGTTGATATAGATCACACTATCAGTGTTTCTCCGGTAGCGATCTGCATTTTTGATATCGATGTTGACTGTTGAACCTTCATCAAAGGTCACTGCCCCTCTTGTATAGATCAACGCAGATGATTTTTCACCTTGACTTTTAGTCCCGTCATTAGTTTGAATGATGTTGACTGTTGCATTTTTACCAACCGTAAAATGTGGCGTACCATTATTATTGATATAAATATTACCACCACGATCTGTTTGGAGCGTTATCTGAGCATTCGGCTCAATTTCTAGTGCTGAAAGCTCAAAATTTTGCTGATATGGTTGCACAGCCACATCGTTTCTAAATTTTGAAGTATAATTAGGCCCTGACACAAAAGTACTTTTTCCCGCTAACACAACGGTGGCTGTTTTCGTATTAACGGTTTGTGATCCATAGTAATTGACATTATTGAACTTGATCGTTTGTTTGACACCTTCATCTAAATAACTAGCGCCACTTTTAGAATTGATCGAAAAAGCTCCCCATCCCCAATAAGCATAGAGCGTCAGATCATTTAGCGTGAGATCCATCGCCTGAGAACTTTTCGTATAAAAAACGATATGTGCATCGTTAAAATCGATCTGATGCCCATTACCATTGATCGTTAGGTCGCGGATCTGGTCAAACCACTGTGTACCTGAGTATTTAGCCCCATAATCGATGTCAGCTTGTAAATTGATCGTTTTGATCCCATTACTCCCTAACGCTTTTTGGAATTCTTCAGCTGTCGTAACATCTGCGACCGTAACTAGCTGAGAGCCATTTTCTCCGAGAAGATCTGCTGAAGGCGTAACTTCTGCTTGTGCATTTGCGTCGACAAAACTGGCACTTGCTACGACCTCTTTTTCCTTAGCTAATAAGCTGACTGTTCTAATTCGCTGAAGTTGCTCTGCTTCAACTTTAGTCACGTCTTTTGTTAACTCTTGATCAGCTAAACTTTTGGGCATAACGCTATCTGCTTGACTAAAAGTAGCCGCCTCAGCTGAGCGCGTTTCTTTTTGTGAAACGACCTGAGCCCGTGCTAAAGTATTCTCAGATGTTGGCGTAGTAGTCGCACTAGGACTAGGCACAGGTGAAAGCTCTACTTGTGCAGTAGAACTAACTGATCCAGTCGGCTCAGAAACAAGCAGGTTCTCTTTTTTCGTTGTTGATGCTACTGGTTGCTCGCTAGCAGACCCAACTGAGGCAGGCATTTCCTTAACACCAGAAGTACTTGAAGTTACTTCTTTATCATTTGTTGGCGCTTCAGCTAAACTTGTCGTGGTATCACTTGGATCTTGTTCGACCGCTTCACCACTACTATCAGGCTGTATTTGATTTTTTTCATCACTTGTAGCTCTGTTGCGCGCCTCCTTAGCTTCACTCGTATCAGTCTGAGGCAAAACAAATTCTTGTTGTCCTAAAGGTGCGCTAACTGTATAAACTGACATATCTTCGACATTTTTTGTTTTAGTCTCGACTTGATCAGCTTTAACTGGGCTCACTCCAAGCTCAAAAAAACCAAAAGCGGCAAAGACAAGCGGCGCAACGACCCAACTTTTCCCTGCTTTATACATTTTATAGCGCTTTTTGAGTTTCCCCTCACTAAATAAATTTTCCTTTTTTTTCATACTTTTATTTATCCCCCAAAATCTTCGTGATCTGCTTGAACAAGTGGCGCCCATGACGCGATAAAAGCAGCTTTATCATATTGTTTAGCCGTCTGCAAAGCTCCATACGCTAATCTTTGATATTCATCTTCTGACTTCAAAAGTGCCAAAGCCTTTTTGGCTAATAAACTAGGCGTTTTATTGCTGACTATCACGCTATTTTCACCATCTTTGAGTAGTTCTCCTGTCGTATATTCGACTGCATAACTGACAACAGGTACTCCATGCGCCAGACTTTCTAACAGATTCATCCCCAAACCTTCACTTGTACTTGCATTTAAAAAAAGCGTGGCCTCTTGATAAAGCTCAACTTCTGGTGCGTAAGGCACAAATGTGACAACATCAGAGATCTTGAACTCTACGACCGCCTGCTCGACTTTTTTTTGATATGCAAGATCTGAAAAATATCCTTGTAATTTGAATCTTAAAGTTTGATCGCTCGCAAACATCAATTTAAAACACTTCAAAAGCTCGATGATCTTTTTATCTTCGGCTAAACGTCCGACATAGATCAATATTTTTGGTGCTGTTAGTGTTTTTGGTTTTGAAACTGTTTCGACCCAACTATCAAAAGCAGCTACCGGTCTAGTCATAAGTCCAAGTGTCTGCCAAACATCATCAGCTTCGGTTTTCGTCGGAAAAACGACTTGTGTAAAGTTGTTATCAAAAAGGGCAGTCTGATAGATCGGCAAAATACCTCGTTGTTTTCTTTTTAGATCAGCAAAAGGAACGCTATGGATATAAGCCAATTTTTTAGGGGCTAAAATAACATTAGCAACACACTGGTCGAGCGTCCGCCGGTCAGAAATAAAGATCCCTGGTTCAGTAGCATTGATCTCGTTTAAAAAAAACGTATACAACTGATCTTCTGTATCGAAAAAATAATTCTTACCATGATAATCAAGTAACTTCCAACTAGTTGGTCGAATTTGATCATTTAAGTTCATATGAGTGACTTCTAGTGCGACTGAACCATCGGGACGTAAAAATTGTTTTGTCGCAACTGAACCATCCGGATGGTATGTTTCAAGTAATGATAAAAAGCCCCGCCAATCCCAAAATTCTTTGACCATCGGATGGCCTAAAGTATCAAGATATTCAATACTTCCGATAAGTCCGATCGTTTCTGGCATGACTTCGATCTTTCCCAATAAGCGTCCTTGATAACGTAACTCCGAGCTATTATTATCTATCCCAACGATATGATAATCTTGTAAAGCCATACTTTTGAGCAAACGAAGTGGTCGTTCTTTGCGAGGCAATCCAACAGCTTCTTGAAAATAATCATACATATTCAAAATATTTGCGCTCTCCAAACCATGGGCCACAATATCTTTTGCCAACATTCGATTGTAATTACGCAATAAAAGTTTTGTTGGCCATCCATGCTCATTAAAAGCTTGCAAACGTTTGAATTGCGAAAATTCTGTACCTGAATTAAAAGTAAAAACATTTTCCCCTGTTAGATAGATCATCGAACCACCCCCTGAGCAAAGTATTTTTTAGCATCTGTAAGTAATGTTTGCCAGGCTTGCCAAACATTAGCACTCGAATACCGCTTACTCGAACTATAAGCACCTAAACTTAGCTGCTGTAACTTAGTTTGATCTTTGAAAAACTTGATCATCATAGTAGCTAACGTTTGATGATCACCATACGGAACGATCGCTCCATTTTCTTGATCTATCACGATATCATTAGGACCATAATTGACATCATAAGTCACACCTACAACTCCATGCGATAAAGCCTCCATGATCGCCAAATTGAAGCCTTCCATCCGTGAAGTCAGACCAAATAATTGAGCGTGATCTAGGACTGGCGCTAAATCAGCCGTATAGCCTTTAAAACGCACAACTTCAGTCAAGCCTAAGCGACTGATCAACTCAACTAACATTCGCTTTTCAGAATAATTATTACTTGGATCAGCATAACCATAAAGGTCGAGCGTCACTTCGGGAACTTCTTTTTTGACAAGTGCGATCGCTTTGATCAGATCATCGAGTTGTTTTTCAGGTGCGATCCGCGCAACTGCGATCACCTTCCCAAAGGTCCGTTCTGTTTCTAAAATATGAGGTGCGTCAAGCGTCGCATCAGGCACGACCCCAACTGGGATCGTATAGCATTTAGTTTGCGGATGAAACCGTGCGATCACATCTTTAGTTTGACGTTCAGTCGCTGATACGACTGCCGAATAGCGATCAAGGTTAGCTAAAGCATATTCATAGTTGTTATTAACGATCGAATGCAATGGATCTTGGGCATCTCCAGCTTGTGAGTTATGTAAATGCATGACAGTGTATGCTGGCCGCTTAAGGCGTAACAAAGCACCATCGGCCAATAATGAGCGGTCTAAAATAAAAATATTCTCACCATTTTCATTAACGACATTCAAAAAATACTCGAAGAGTTGGTCTAACGTATCAAAAACATGGACTTTCTGATTTACTTCGCGTAAGATCCATCCTGTTTTGATCAAGTTATGTTGAAAATCAAATTTGTAAAAAGTCCGCAAGACCGTCCGGCCTGTTGGAGTCAGCCACTCTTCACTTCCGATCTTATTATCTGGTGTATACCACTGACGTAAAGAACAAAAGCCACGACTATCATACAGATCAACACGGTAGAGATTGCCGTAGCCATCAAATAATTCGACCGAAACGACTTGCTTAGCTAAAGCTTTGTTATAGTTGACCCGCGCGACTAATCTTCCATTAGCGCGCGTGACGAGATAACGTGTTTGTTCTTCTTGTTCACTGATACTCAAGTTTTTCAGACCAAAATCAAGATCCCAAACGCTGACTTGTTTTGGCGCAACGTAACGTGCCTCTTGAAAATGATCGAACATACTGAGTAACTGTTCATCTTTGACACCACTTTGGTGAGCGGTCATATGTAATGTTTGATCCCAATCACGCACGATCAGACAACAAGGCTCTTTATAGTGTTCAAATAATTTGAGGCGTTTCAATTGTGCATGCTCGATCCCAGACTTATGTGCAGGCATCCCAAAATTAATAAAATATATCATCTGCTCGACTGACTATATTTTTAATATAGCTTTCCCCTCATTTTATAATTTATTATTTATATGATGTATGATTTTTAAATTAACTAGATAATTAAAGCTACATATATATCTACCCATTCATCTGACCTTTCCTTGCTTTAGTTGAGTACAGTTCATATCTAACTGTTACCGCTTACCCACGAATGTAAAAAATAAGGGTCTAAAACAAAATTTTTTTATTTAGAGATGTTACTTATAATTATGTGTTTCTTGATCGTTAAATTTCAATAATTATTTTATTTATCTTATCGTTCTTTAATTTAAAAAGTTGATTTTGAGCTAAAAAATAGGAAATAGGCTTCAATAAAATCCGCCTATTTCCTAATAGTTATCTTAAATTTCATCTAAATGCCGCTCAAAATCAGCATAACTGTCAGTTCCTTCATGGAATTCTTCAGTCGCATCTGCGATCCAGCTAGCATTTTGTTCAAAAACATGCGCTTCTAAGATCAAATCTGCTTGCCGTGTCTCTAAAATATATTCACACAATTTTGGATCAAGTAGCATCCCACTAACAGCGATCGGAAGCGCTACTTTTTCTTTCATTGCTCTAGCATATGGTACTTGCCATCCAGTATAGATATGATCTGGTTTTTTATCGATCAAGCCTCCAGTCGTGACACTGATACAACTTGCTCCATCTTCTTTTAGCCATTGTCCGACTTGTTGCCATTCGTTGAGTTTATTTTGCTCTTCTTCTTCAACGTAATCATCAAGTGAGAGTCTGACCCACAACGATCCATCGTACTCATGCCTGATCGCAGTTACGATCTCATGTAAGAAACGATATCTTTTCCTTAGGTCACCACCATAAGCATCTGTTCTTTGATTGACTAACGGTGACAAAAATTCATCGATCAAAAAGCCATTTGCGCCTTGGATCTCGATCATATCTACTCCTGCAGCCTTTGCACGTTTAACTGCCTTGACAAAAGCTGCTTCGATCTCTTGGATCTTTTCTTCAGTAGCTTTAGTTGGACAGGCCGTCGTTTCATTATATGCTGTTTCACTTGGTGCAACGATATTAACGCTATCTTGTGCTTTTCGTCCCGCATGACCTAACTGGATCCCGACTTTTGTTCCTAAATTATGTAAAAAGTCGACAAGTTTTTTTAGTTCTTTTTGTTGTTCATCATTCCATAATCCAAGATCTCGGGCGGTCGTTCTACCATTGGGTTCAACGGCTGTCACTTCAATAACGACTAAACCGACTTGTTCAACTGCACGTGCGCCATAATGAGCAAAATGAAGTGGATTTAATTTTCCATCTCCCGTTTGAACGCTATATGTGCGCATCGGCGACATCACAACTCGATTTTTCAAGTTTAAAGAAGCGATCACTACAGGCGATAAAAGCATTGACATAAGATCAAGCCCTTTCTTTTCACTAGAATAATCTTTTTTGCCCACTAAATTTAACAAAAAACGACAAAAATGTAAAGATTAAATCATAAAAAAATTTAAATATACTTGCCGTAAATAAAGTAAGTCTCGCGCTCAGCACGTTGTTTGGGTTTCCAATAAAAATCTTTTTGTGCTAACTTTTCCATTTTTTGATGTTCGTAGAATCGATAATCAGAAGAATCGTCAGTATATAGATAAAAAGAATGGACATCATTATTTTTCAAATATTGACAAAAATCGCAATAGAGTTTACCTCCGATCCCAAGACCTTGGTACTCTTCTTTGACGATCAACAGATTCAAACTAGCAGGAAATTCATGCTTGCTCTCTCGCAAAAGCACTTCATCTAACGCTAAAGTTTGGATATATTTTTCAAAGATCGAATCTTTTTCAGTCTGCTGTAAGATCTCACCGAGTGCTTTTAATTTTTGTCTTCGGCTAAAACTTTGTAACTTAGTGAGATCAATGATATCTCCTGCACAAACACCGGCTAAAGTTCCATCAACAGTAGCGATCACGATATGATCGGAACGTTGTAAAAGGTCACTCAAAAAAAATTCTGCCATTGGGTAAACGAGTTCAGGCTGGACCCAAGAACGGTAATCCCACGTTACGATCACGAGTTTTAAAAGCTCTTCATAATCACTTGTTTGCATCAATCTTAAATTTACTTCCATCATAGCCATCCTTACTTATCATCATGTAAAAAAGCCTAGCTGAGCTAGCTAGGCTTTTACTGTTCTCCAACGTTTTGTTTCTTCCATAAGTTCCAAATATAGTTCAGCGCATTAGCTAGTGTGACTCCAAATGTTGCCCCTACGATCCCACTAAAACTTGCCATCCAATAACTAAGGCTTGCTCCAAGCCCAAGAGAGACGACAAATACAAATGCCAAATTCTTTGTTGGGGAGAGGCCCGTCTTATTATAGCGCGAACCACATAAAATACCAAGATAAAAGAGCCCTAATCCGATATATAAACATGTGATCGCTACACTTTTAGCAAAATGTTCCTCATGAATAAAGCTCAAGGCAACTGTGATCAAGCTTAATCCAAATAAGATCAAATAATGCAAATAGATCAACAAGACCCCTGATTCAGCATGCCGCTTTTCTTCGATGTAGTGGTCAAACTGGGCAATATATGTCATAAAAAGAGCTGAAACGATCGCAAAGATCAAAACTGACCACAGATCCAACGTTTTTACTGTAAAATACGGGGCAATATCAACTAATGTCTCACCAAAAACAATGATCGTGATCAGCGTTAGCCGCTCTAGTAAATGCGGAAAATTGATCGGACGTTGGCGCATTGCCTTTGTAAAAAAACTCGGCATGATCCAACCAAGCAATGTCCCTAAAAGCGCCCAGATGATCGCTAAGTTCAAGCTAAAGAACAAACTGCTAAATAAAAAGGCTGCTTTTAGTCCTAAGATCCACAAATACAACTTGCCGATCTGACGATCATTTGGATCTTTAGCAGTCAAATAGACTAGCAGATACTGGAGCCAAAGCGTCAACGTCAAGGCGCCAGTCGCAAAGGTAAACGGATAAAACCAGTTTGCCAAAGGTCCCGTAAATGAATTTGACATAAATAAAACGATCGCCATATCAAGCATGAAAAATAAAATATCGCGTAAAGTATTTTTGCCGTAGCGATTCGTATAGACGGTCTGGATCATCCAAGTGTTCAAAAAGACGACTAAGACGATCGCAAAGACCACAAAATTTTCTAAAAGATGCTGTTCATTTTCAGTATGATGTAAGATCTTTGTGATCTGCGAGATCGCATAGACAAAAACCAGATCATAAAATAATTCAGTCAGCTCGACCTTTTTGTGCATGACTTGCATAACGTTTTCCCCCTAACGCTTTCTTTCATAATCAATATTACCTTGACTGACAAGTGTTTCTTCCCGCAATGTTTGCAACTCTTTTTTTTCAAGTGCGTCTTTTGTTTTAGCTAGATATTCTTCAAAATGTGGTGTTTTCAAGTGTGCTTGGTACGCCACTTCATTTTGGTAAAACTCTAAAAAAAGCCAGACATCTGGTTCATTTTTTAGTGAAGTAGCATACAGCGCTAAAACACCTGTTTCTAAAGCGATCGCTTGGCGCATCTCACTAAAAACAGCTGCTTTAAAGGCTGCCATATGTCGATCTTTGATCTTCAAACGAGCTAGGCGCACAAGTAACGGTGCGTGGGTTTTACCGCTCAAAAAATCGACCTTTTCCAATAACAACTCAGGAATAAGTTCAGTCTCATTTTTCTCGACTAGAGCATCTTTGGCAAAAGCCGCATATTTTTTGAACTGCGGTGCATTTTGATGACGCTTTTGTGCTGCAAGATCAGTATAGATCTCAAAAACAACTTTATGAAAAGTATCATTTTCTTTTTGAAGTGCATGCATTGCTAAAGTCTGTGGTTCTGTTTGGATCGAAAGTTCTAAATTGCGTTTTCCATAAACAAGATATTCAGCTTGTTTTTCTGGTTTGAGCACTAGATCATACATTTTGATCAAGGGTGGCTCAGTCAAATTCATCAGATCCCCTGCTATATATAATGTGAGCCAACATGATCATTTAGCTCAAATGATCATATTCTTAGAAAGAAATATAGCTTTTCCTTTCTTAATTTTATTTACTACCAGCAACGTCGATCTTCTCACTCACTGGCAGTAAGGCGAAGACTGCCTTTGATAGCCTAGGGCTGTTTTCCCAGTCTCCTTTTGATTCAATAAAGCTAAAAGATCAAAAACTGAACTTTTTTCTCGAGCTAGATCGTGCCACAGCGATAACAAATGCTCTGTCTGATGTTTCTGATTTTTAACCTCATCGTTGACCTAATATTCGTCTCACATTTTATCTTTCTTACGAATACTACATCTTTACTAACAATTGCTTATTTCTTGGCAAGTATTCTTTCAAAATTCTTAAAATAGATCTGCTCTAACTGTGCAGAAGAAATATCAGCAGCTACTAGCGCCTGCTGGATCGCTCGACCTGCGCCAGCCGGTGCGATCCCAAGTGGGGCATCAGTCCCATATAAAACATGCTTCTCGCCGTAATAAGCAACAGCCAATTCTAAAGCTTTTTTATTTCCTAATAACGCCGTATCGACATAAAAAGCTTTGAAAGCATTAGCCTGCTCAGCTGGTAAAATATGTTCGATGCGCCCAGCAAAATACGGGACCATCCCACCAGCATGGTGTACGATGATCTTTAATTCTGGATATTTAGTCAACAAGCCTGCTTGGACTATTTCGAGCATCGCTTGGCTCAATTCATACTCCCAACTAAAAATGATGTTATTATCTGGTTTGCGTTGGTCAAAAATCGGGTGCAGCCAGAGCGGTAAATGTAATTTAGCTGCTGTAGCAAAAAGTTCTTCATAACTCTCATCGGCAATGCTCTTACCTAAAGCGCGGGTAAAGATCTGTGCCCCACAAAGTTCTTTTGCAGTCGCGATCTCAGCCAAGATCTCTTTTGTCGCTTTCATATTATTTAGTGGCACAGCTCCGACTGCACGATAAAAAAGCTCTGGGTGCGTCGTCACAAGCTCACTTAGCTCATTATTCAATTCACGACATAAACGCGCGGCCTCTTTCGGTCCAAAATAGTCTTCAGGATTGAGATTTACATTTGAGATAACTTGAAGTTCCTCTGGGCGCGCGTGCTGTTTGCGCAAAGTAAAGTCGCTCAAAAGCGGATGTTGCATAAAAGGATACCGTTCTAAAACATCTGGCACTTTAGCCAACATTTGCGTTCGAAAACGTGGTGGCAAAACATGCGCAAAGACATCGATCTTTTTAGACATCACATACTCACTTCCTTCAAGGATTTTAGTTTAATTATAGCAAAAATTTAATTAAAGTTGCATCAAATCTATTGTTTTTTCTTTTCTTAACATGAAATCTTCGCAAAATAACTTGAATTTATTTTTAATGTATTTATAATTAAAATAATCTTATTTTAAGAGAGGGGACAGCTATATGTCAGAAAATGAACACTTACTTGCTATCGAAAGTCAACATTTGGCCACTCAATCGCGGATCAAATATTTCGACATCGTGATCAGCTCAGGTAATGGAGCTCTCCTAAAAGACGCTACTGGACGTGAGTATATCGATCTTTTAGCTTCTGCTTCTTCAACCAATACAGGCCACTCACATCCTAAAGTCGTACAAGCGATCACAGAGCAGGCAAAACGTTTGATCCAATATACACCAGCTTATTTTGCTAACGAAACTGCCGCCAAATTGACAGCTAAACTAACAGCTTTAGCTCCGATCTCAGGTCCAGTCAAGTTATTATGGGGTAATTCTGGTTCTGATGCAAACGATGCAGTGATCAAACTTGCACGCGCCTATACCAAACGGCAATATATCGTCACTTTTACTGGTGCTTACCATGGTGCGACTTATGGAGCTCTGAGCGCTTCAGCAGTCAGTTTAAATATGACAAGAAAGATCGGACCATTATTACCTGGGATCATCAAAGTTCCCTTTCCTGATCCATGGAAGAAAAAAGACTACGAGACTGAAGAGCAATTTGTGACGCGGATGTTTGAAGAATTCCTCCATCCGTTTGAGACATACTTACCACCAGATGAAGTCGCTTTGATCTTGATCGAACCGATCCAAGGCGATGGTGGGATCGTCAAAGCCCCACCAACTTTTTTAGAAAAAGTCTATCGATTCGCTAAAAAACACCAGATCTTGTTTGCCGTCGATGAAGTCAATCAAGGACTCGGTCGGACTGGCAAATGGTGGTCGATCGAACACTTTGGTCTAGAACCAGATTTAGTCACAGTCGGCAAATCATTGGCTAGTGGTCTACCTCTTAGTGCTGTTTTAGGCCGTGCTGAGATCTTAGAAGCTCTAGATGCTCCAGCTCATCTTTTTACTACAGCGGGTAATCCAGTCACTAGTGCCGCAGCGCTAGCCACTTTAGAAGTCATCGAAGAAGAAAAACTTGTAACTCGGTCAAAAGAACTCGGTCAGCTAGCAGAAGCATTTTTCAAGCAAGCCCAGAAAACTTATGATTTTATCGGTGACGTACGGATGTATGGCTTAAACGGTGGGATCGATATCGTTGATCCTGTGACTAAAAAACCTTCGCAAATGCTCGCAACTCAGCTGATCTTTGCGATTTTTGAACGTGGCGCACTTATGATCAGTTTGCGCGGAAACATCTTGCGTTTCCAACCACCACTTGTGATCACAAAAGCTCAACTCCAGAAAGCTTTTACGATCATCGAAGCCGCCTTTAACGCCCAAAAACAAGGGAAATTGACTTTACCTCAAAATGCTACTGAATTAGGCTGGTGATCTAACTAGTCAAAATAAGTCGAATCATTTAGAATTTAGAATTGATAATGCAATTCTAAATAGAAAGGTTTGACTTTTTAGTCAGAGGTATTATTTATGAGATATCGTTTACAAGCGTATCTTTTTGTTTTTATCGCTTTTATGCTCGGATGTAATGAATACATCATTGTTGGGGTCTTACCTGATATCGCCACTGAATATCAGATGTCACTTGCACCTTTAGGGTTGTTAGTCACAGTTTTTGCGATCATTTACGCCTTATGTACCCCGTTAGTCACAGCTTTTACCGGACGTTTCAAACGTCACCAAGTTTTGTTGTTGTTGACAAGCGTCTTTTTGCTTGGCAACACTTGGACTGCTCTTGCGACGGATTTCACTTCGCTTTTACTCTCACGGATCTTGACTGCCAGCGTCTCAGGTGCGATCATCTCGCTTGTTTTAGTGATGGCAAATTACATTGCGCCCCGCGAAAAACGTGCCAGTCTCGTCTCCTGGGTCTTTGCAGGTTTTAGCTTAGCTTCGATCATCGGGATCCCACTTGGAACTTTGATCAGTACGACTTTTTCTTGGCACGATAGCTTTTGGATGATCAGTGGGATCACGGTCCTTGCGTTAGCCTTATTATTTTGGCTCGTTCCCCGTGATACACCACAACACAAGAGCAAATTGAAGCACCAATTCACTTTATTAAAAGAACCCCAAATTATTTTAGGTGTCTTATTTGTCATCTGCGTGTGTGCAGCTGACTACACGATCTATACGTATATCCGCCCGCTCTTTACAAATGAGATGGGGTTTGATAATACTTGGCTCAATTGGTTGTTATTTGGGATGGGGATCTTCTTTATCATTGGGAATAAATTTGGCGGATATTTGGCCGAAAATGGTGGGCTCTTACGGCTAAGAAGCGTTTATATCACGATGACTTGTTTATCTTTTTTGCTTGGACCATTACTTGGTCTCAAATGGCTTGCCGCTTGTATCATCGCGATACTTTGTGTAACTTTTGCAAGTTATGGTTCTTCAACACAATTGTTGTTTTTAGATATCGCTGAAAAAAACTATCCTCAATCACTTGACCTCGCTTCTTCGCTCAATTCGATCTTTGCTAATATCGGGATCTCACTTGGATCGCTAACTGCTGCTCAAACTGTCCAATATGCTAGTTTAGATAAAGTTGGCTATGTCAGTGGGATCTATGGGCTTTTAGCTACGGCTCTCGTTTTTTACTTAAGTCAACACCAAAAAAATAAGAGGCTGTGACATAAGTCTACAAAATAAAGCTGGATGTATGGAAACCTTCGTGTTTCATATATCCAGCTTTTGAATTATAATCAAAGAAAAAAGGTAGCCACGCCCGGCTACCTCACAATTACCCTCGAAAGGATAACATAAAATGATACACAGTCATTATAACATTAATCAGACTATTTTGAACATCTCTTTAGAATATATTCCTGAAAAAAATCATCCAGCTCTCTACATCAATGAACTTGTTGAAAGTTTAGAACTCAAGTATAACTATCAATTTGGACGCCCTCGTGAATATGATCTAGCTGCTATGCTAAAGCTCACTTTACTTGCTTATAGCTATGGTATCTTTAGTAGTCGAAAAATTGAGAGATTTGCTCGCGAAAATAAGCCTGCTGGTTGGTTGATCGCTGATCAAGTCCCTTCTTATCGAACTATTTGTCGTTTTCGGATCTCTGATGAGTTAGCTACCTTAACACAAGAGAGTTTAACTAAATTGACAGCTTTTCTAAAAAAACATAATCTGATTGATGACATTTCTTTCATTGACGGTACGAAGATCCTTGCGGATGCTAATAAGTATTCTTTTGTCTGGAAGAAAAATGTCGTTCGTTTTGATGAGCTCAATCGTCAAAAAGTTGTTGAACTTTTAGGCGAGCTCCACGAAGCTAAAGTTATCGGAAAGATCCCCAAAGGATCTGACCTGACTTTGGAAGCATTAGATGTAATAATTGCCAAGTTTGAAGATTATCTAGTTGCTTTAGATCAAAAAGTCGAAGAAACTAGACAAGTATCGCCGAACCCTGCGAAACAAGAACGTCGAAAATTAAAGGCAACCTACAAAAAACTATTAACGCGTAAAGAAAAAATGCAAAATCACCAAAAACAAAAAGACATCCTTAGAGAACGAAATAGTTACTCTAAAACTGACCATGATGCTACTTTTATGCGTGTAAAAGAAGATCCAATGTTAAACGGACAACTAAAACCTGCTTATAATCTTCAAATTGCTACTAGTAACCAGTTTATTACCGGGTATAAGTTATTTGCTAATCCAACTGATACAAGAACGCTTCCTACTTTTATTGACCATTTGAATGACAATGGCGTACTTGGTTCAACTATCGTTGCTGATGCTGGGTATGGTTCTGAGAGTAATTATCGTTTTTGTGACGATAATTACGGTGATCGCACCGTTTTGATCCCTTATGGGACAATGCTCAAAGAGAATAGTCGCAAATGGAAAACTGATGATCATAAAATCATGAATTGGTCTTATAATGAAAAAGATGACTATTATTTAGACCTTAACGGTGTTAGATTCAATTTTTCAAACTATTCTAAAAGAACTGATAAGTATGGATTTACTAGAGATTTTAAAGTATATACTGCTGAAAAATTTGATGATGATCATTTGATAGATCCCCGAGCCTTAACTAAAAGTGGACACGTAAGGAAGATCATGGTCAATAATGCCTGGGAATATTTTAAAGCACAACAACGAGCTTTACTTTCATCTTCTAATACTGGATCAATCTATGCACGGCGCAAAATTGATGTTGAACCTGTTTTTGGAAGATTGAAGGCTTCTTTGGGATTCAACCGATTCTCAGTTAGGGGGAGCGAAAGAGTCGAAAAGGAAATGGGCATTGTAGTTTTGGCAATGAATATCAACAAATTAGTCACAGTAGTGACCAAGATAAACAAAATACGTAAAGAAAAAGTATCTCAGAAATCAAATTTTCGATTTCTGAGATACTTTTCTCTTATAGAGACTACTTATGTCACAGCCTCTTATTTTTAACTGGCTCTTTTTAGCAACTTGCAAGCGTAAAAGTGTTGGGTTAGCTAAACTCGTAACACCTTTTTGAAGCACCTTTGTCAGCTCATTTAGATCTTTTCGAGCATTAGTCACGCTCACAGGTAACGCTGTCGTCTCTTTAAAGCTCTTTACCGCTTGCAGTAGCTCGTTTTCTGGACAAGTGGCGATCACTAAGGAAACGACTTGTTCAAAACTTGCCAAAACATTGAGCGCCTCAACTAGATCAGTTCCATCGCTCAATGTTTTGGCATCTTTTAAGCATAAAGTCACGTAAACGGGTAACCGTGGCACATTTTGTGTGCACCATTTAAGAACAGCAGCTGGTTCAGACAGCTTTGTTTGCCACACAAGACCTAAACAATCTGGTCCTTGCTCTAATAGCGTTTGTAAAGTCTCAAGATGAAAATCTAAATACTGCGCCTTGTTCAGTAAGTATTCTTTTTGAGCGACTTGCAACCCATACGGGCTTAAAACACCAGCGACAAGCGGAAGCTCGCCTGTTTCTTTAGCGTGATCTTCAGCTGCTTTCAAAGCTACATCAACAGCGATCCCAAGCAAAGCCTTAGCTTGTCGTTTACTTTGTCCTTTAGCTAATAGATGCGCCACACCTTGTTTAGCAGTGAGTGTCTCAAGCATTTGCGCTCCATGCGCCAAACATTGGCGATGATAGGCATAGATCTCGTCTAACTCGCCTAATATCTCTGGGACACTTTCTAAAAGTGGTTCGGGCGTACTAGCGATCAATTTCGGTATCTCAAACAATTTTTACTTCCTTTCTAATTCCATTGAAGCTTACTTGCATCTGAGTTCAGCTACTTTAGCTAAGTGCTTGATACAAGAGGCACTCACCCAAAATAACTTCAGCTAAAATTTACAAGATTTTCTTTTGCTAAATCTGTTGTACAAAATAAGCTTTATACTACGCTTTAACTTGTTTTAAAATCTTATTTTCACGAGACTAGCTGTCTACAAAAACTGATCGCCCAAAATACTTTTGGGTCCAGGACCACTTAAACTCACCAAAGGTCATCAGAAGTTACTTATAACCGCTTTTATAATTCATTTTGCGTGAGCTTATATAAAACGATCGCGATCCAACTAGAGATCAGAGCTGGAAACAGCCCCACGATCAGATCGGTCGGGGCTAATAGTGAAAGCTTCTTTATTTGAGCGACATTTTTGAATTGATCCTCAAAGATCACCTGATACAACGTGACAAAGACTAGGATCCATTGGATATAGTATTCGATCAGCGTCAAAATACTTTTCGAGTAGCGAAAGCGCCGCTGAAAAAGCGCTAAAGCATAATATAAAATGATCCCTGTAATAAACGTCACAAAAGCTAAAATGCTGAAGCTCGAACTCTTTTCTAAAAGTTGTGAATGTTGATCGATCCATAAAATACCTAATAACAAAAGACTACTGCATAATATGTTTACGATGAGCATCCCTGCCAATAATCCTAACGAGCGAAGAACTAGCCAGTTATCTGTCTTGTGAAAATACTTAAAAGCTAAACGCAAGAGTAGTGCGCTAAATAAGATCCAATACATGTTTTTACCTACTATTTTTCTCAATTATACATTGGGCACGACCAAAAAAGCATCTCAAATCTCTTCTCTATGTTGTGGTTCCCAACTACCACGAAAGAGTTTGGCTTTGAGCTCATTTGCGGACAGTTTAGCATGATCTTCAAAATCACGGAATGGATGCAACGCTAAGAGAGCTGACTTTTGATAACCTTTAGCTCGTTTTAAAGCATATTCAGTTAAAGAACCATCTTTAATGTTGCGGACTAGGCGGGCACTAGGTGTGTTCATCGGGATCTTGACGCGATACTCCATATCTTCGATCAACTCTTGATATTCTGGCCCAGCTTGGATCAAGTCGATGTAAACTTTCAAATGTTCGATCAAAGCTGTGGCAGCCTCAGCTAATTGACTAGGTTTGGTTGGATCCTCTAAAGCGACAAGCTCATTACGCCTTTCTGCCACTTCTAAAGCATCAAAAACTTCATTTTTATTTAACGCAGGACTCATGATAAAGTAACTTGCAAGTAAACGAATAAAACGTAACGTCCCAGTTCTGATCCCAACATAACTGGTCGGATCAAGATCGAGCATGCGCAACTCTAAGTATGCGATCCCCTCTTTTTGGAGTTGCTTGAGCTCAGTTGCACCTTTAAAGCGCACAGGTCCGTGGAATTGTGCAGCAGTATAGATCTCTTTTTTGGCGACAGCGCGCTCGATCACCTGCACATAATGCTCCAGATCAGTATAATCAGGCGTAAACTTAGACCCAAAGCCATATTCTCGACTTTGACGCAAACTTCTGACTGGACGTTTCAATTCTTTACCAGCCTCAAAATAATTGCCTTCTGCGATCGGACTTGCGCCAAAAAGATAGGTCAATAACCAGCGATAACGCACAAAGCCTTGAGCAACGATCGTATATAAGTAATTCCTGACAGCTTTCTCATCAGCAAATCTTTCAGGCATCTTTTGATAGACCATTGTGATCAGACGTTCATCGATACTCAAGTTGATATGCGCGCCACAAGGGGCACCTTCAGCTACGCGATGATGTTTGAGCCATTCTTTGAAATAGCGCTCTTTTTCAGGTCCTGCTTGAGCGATCTTGATCCGTTCAGGTGTAAGCTTAGGTGGCATCGATAACGGCCATAAAAATTCCCCTGGTGACAGTGCAGTCCGCAAAGCCGTATTGATGCTATAAAGGTAGTGCATCGCATCTAAAGCGTTACTAGCTGCTGGAGTCACGACTTCTGACATCGTCTCTAAAAAATCATTGGTGATCCACGGATTGATCTTTTGATCTCCGATTGCAGCTGGATATGGTTCTTCACTCAAATTTCCAGTCCCATCGACACGATGCATCTCAACTTCAAGCCCCATTTTAAAATCTGAAGTCTTGGAAACAGCTTCATTTTCAAAGATCAATTCTCCAATTTTACTAAACATCTGCTCATCCCCTTACCCTTTAAAATAACTAATATTATACTATTTGATATTTAATTTTTAAATATATTTTTTAATTAAAATAAGAAATGGTTTTATTTAAATTTAACCTTTCTTATCAAATGACAAGGCCAATAGACTCAAGTAAAATAAAGTTAACTTAGGGCTAGAAAGGAACCACTATGTCAAAACAGACAAAGCAAAAGATCGCCCAGATCTTTAAACAGCAAGTCGAACAAAAAGGCTTCGAACATGTCAGTGTGGCACAACTCATGCACCAAGCTCAAATGCGACGCCAAAGTTTTTACGATCATTTTGAAGACAAATATGACTTACTGACTTGGACGCTCAAGACGATGATGCAAGATGATATCGAAAATAATCTTGATTATCTACCGTGGCAAGAGATCATCACACTCGTCTTTTTTGACATCCAAGAAAACGCTAATTTTTATCGAAGCATCTTACAAAGTCAAACAGAAGTCGATGTCGTCAAAGAACTTGCTTGGCATTTCCAAGTCTTGCTCTTACATGTCTTGAAGCAAAAAGGCTTTGTTAAAGAAGCAAAAGCCTATGATCTTATCGAGACGTATAGTTTAGGTCTGACTTATACGATGACCAATGTTTTATTTTCACCATCAGCTAAAGAATACGATGAGTTAGCCCAAAAAGTCATCAATGCACTTGAATTTGCCTTACGGACCTAAGTCGTACCGGACAAAAATTGCGATCTGTCCATTATTATGTTTGCGCTTACACTATATAATAATGATAGATCAGATAAATTGAATGGAGGGAAATTTATCATGAAAAAGATCATCAATGAACCAAGTCAAGTCGTTTCTGAAATGGTCGCAGGTCTTGTGTTAGCTTATCCTGAGTATTTAGAGCAACTCCCAGAAACAACGGCAGTCATCCGCCACGATAAAGCTTCGATGCAAGGTCAAGTTGGCCTTGTCAGTGGAGGTGGAAGCGGGCATGAACCAGCCCATGCTGGTTTCGTAGGTCCAGGAATGCTGAGTGCCGCGGTTTGCGGTCAAGTTTTCACCTCACCAACACCCGATCAGATCTACGAAGCGATCAAAGCCAGTGATACTGGTCATGGTGTCTTTTTGATCATCAAAAACTATTCTGGCGACGTGATGAACTTTGAGATGGCTAAAGACCTGGCCGAATTGGATGGGATCGATGTGCGCTTTGTGATCGTCGATGATGATATCGCAGTCGAAAACAGTTTGTATACCCAAGGACGCCGTGGCGTTGCTGGTACAGTTCTCATGCACAAACTCTTAGGAGCAGCCGCTGCTAAAGGGGCAAGCTTGACTGAGCTTGAACAACTGGCCCAAGCGATCTTACCAAAATTAAAGACGATCGGTGTTGCTTTGAGTGCTGCAACAGTCCCTGAAGTTGGCAAACCAGGCTTTGTCCTCGCCGAAGATGAGATCGAATACGGTGTTGGGATCCACAGTGAACCAGGTTATCGGCGTGAAAAATTGCGTCCAGCTAAAGAGCTTGTCGCCGAAATGCTTGGTAAACTCGATGAAGCTTTGGTTTTAACACCAACTAAAAAATATGCCCTTTTGATCAACGGCATGGGCGCTACACCGTTGATGGAACAATACATCGTTAGCCACGACGCCTTTTTATGGCTCAAAGAAAAACAGATCACACCGGTCTTTTGTAAAGTAGGAAATTACATGACTTCCCTTGAGATGGCAGGGATCTCTTTGACTTTACTTGAGCTTGACGATGCTAAATGGCTCGACTATCTCAATTATCCTGTCGCTACGATCGCATGGTAAAAATTTTGATATAAGGTAGGTCAGATAAATGGAACTAACAGTAGAAACTTTAAATAATTGGATGGAACTTTTCGCACAAAAGGTAAGCGCAAACAAATCTTATTTGAGTGAACTCGATACACCGATCGGCGATGGTGATCACGGAAATAATATGGCCCGCGGAATGGTCGCAGTCACCGAAGCTTTGCAAACAAAACATCCAACAGAGCTGACAGCCAGTCTCAAACTGATCGCGATGTCTTTGATCAGCAAAGTTGGCGGTGCTGCCGGTCCGCTTTATGGTACGGCCTTTTTAGAAATGGCCAAGACAAGCCAGCAAACGACCGACTTAGTTGAACTTTTACAGGCTGCTGTTTTAGGGATCAAAAAACGTGGCGGCGCTAAACTAGGTGATAAAACGCTGGTCGATGTCTGGGAAGTCGTCGTCACTAAATTTCCAGAGCTCACTTCACAACAGATCGAACAAGCTGTTTTAGCGACTAAAGACCTCGAAGCTAAAAAAGGACGGGCTTCGTATTTAGGTGAACGTTCGATCGGCCATTTGGACCCCGGGGCCGTTTCAAGTGGTTACTTATTTGAGGCTCTTTTAGAAGCGGAGGGACGTTTATGAGTTATGGAATCTTGATCGTTTCACATGTCAGCCAGATCGCCCAAGGTCTCACCCGCCTCCTAGCCCAAGTTGCCCCAGATGTTCCTTTGACTTATGCGGGCGGCACAGACGATGATGAGATCGGGACGAGCTTAGAAAAGATCAGTTTGGCACTCGAGGAAAATTCAGCTTCTGAGATCTTAGCTTTTTATGATCTAGGAAGCGCAAAAATGAATTTAGAACTGGCTAGCGAATTTAGTGAAAAACCTGTCCACCTCTATGATGTTGCTTTGATCGAAGGCGCCTATACAGCTGCCTCTCTTTTACAAGCCGGTGTAAGTTTAGCTAAAGTAGTAGAACAACTGCGACCTTTAAAGATCAAAGGAGGTTGATCTTGATGACTGGATTTTTAGGTGAATTTTTTGGCACACTAGTTTTGATCTTATTTGGCGTTGGGTGTGGTGCTGGAGTCAATTTGAAAGATAACTATGCCCGCGGACAAAATTGGATGTTTATCACGTTAGCCTGGGGCATGGCAGTTACTTTTGGCGTCTATCTAGCCGGTGAATTAGGTTCACAAGGTCACTTGAATCCAGCAGTGACACTAGGCTTTGCCAGTGCAGGACTTTTTTCTTGGAGCGAAGTTTTACCTTATTTGCTTGGACAAGCTTTGGGGGCTTTTGTCGGAGCTTCGCTGATCATTTTATATTATTATCCTCAATTTCAAGCAACTTCAAACAAAGAAGGCAATAGTGTGGGGATCTTTGCGACTGGTCCCGCGTTAGACCGCCCGATCTTTAACTTTTTGAGCGAATGTTTGGCGACCTTTTTCTTTATCTTGATCTTATTAAACCTCGGTGATTTCACTCAAGGTCTAAAACCACTGATCGTTGGGCTTTTGATCATGGTCATTGGGCAAACACTTGGGGGAACGACTGGTTTTGCTTTAAATCCGGCGCGTGATCTCATGCCACGCCTAGCTTACAGCATTTTACCAGTCCCTCATAAAGCTGACGCCCATTGGAATTATGCTTGGGTCCCACTTCTAGGTCCACTTTGCGGCGGGATCTTAGCAAGTTTCTTGCATGTTTTTTTGCAAGGCTAAGACAAGTTCGTGGTAGAACCAAAGTATTTAGGCTTTGGTTCTATTTTTTTAGCTGATTTTATGCAGTTTGGTAACTTGACTTTTAGCGTTTAGACTAGTTAGAATAGTTATAGAAAACGTTTACAACGTTGATTATATCAAGTTTTTTAGTTCTATTTTTGTTTACATTTTACCTATATCTAAGTGAGGTGTTTGCAATGGATCGTTCTAATTTCTATCTCAAAAAATTTATGGAAAGCCAAGATCCGATCGAACAGCAATTCTACTTAGATCGGATGGCAGAAGAACAACAACGTTTTAGTCAGACACCTAATTTCAATTATCCCGTTACTAATGCCAATTATGCTAACTCCGCTCACCTTGGACCTGGTGCGCTCATCGTGTTTGGTCTACTACTTTTAGTCCCAGTCCTCTTTTTTGTCTACAGTATTATTTTAAATACTCATCCCGAAGTCAGATCAGTCGATGATTTTATCGAATTAGTCGAAGTCAGTTTCAAAGATACAGTCAATGGCACGCAGACTAAAACAGAAGCTCAAAAGCGCTATGAGCTCCAAAATAATAACAGCACCACCCCTTCTAGCCAAGATCCACTTGCACACTAAAATTTTTCTAAAAATAAAGGAGGCTTCTTATGGATAACCAAGCGCAATATATCATGGCGATCGATCAAGGAACGACGAGTTCACGGGCGATCATCTTTGATCATGCTGGTAACCACGTTGGTACGAGTCAAAAAGAATTCACGCAATATTTCCCTGAAGCTGGCTGGGTCGAACACGATGCCAACGAGATCTGGAACTCAGTCCAATCAGTGATCGCCGGGGCCTTTATCGAATCAGGAGTCAAGCCCCACCAGATCGCAGGGATCGGGATCACCAACCAGCGGGAAACGACAGTCGTCTGGGAAAAAGAAACTGGACTTCCGATCTACCATGCGATCGTTTGGCAATCGCGCCAATCAGCTGCGATCGCAGATCAATTAAAAGAAGCTGGCTATGCCGATCTCATTCACCAAAAAACAGGCTTGATCATCGATTCTTACTTTTCAGCAACTAAGATCCGCTGGATCCTTGATCACGTTGCCGGAGCACAAGAACGTGCCGAAAAAGGTGAATTGCTTTTTGGAACGATCGACAGTTGGCTCGTCTATAAGCTAACAGACGGCAAAGTCCATGTGACCGACTATTCAAACGCTAGTCGTACGATGCTCTTTAATATCAATACGCTCACTTGGGACCAAGAGATCTTAGAGCTCTTGAACATCCCGGCCCAAATGTTACCAAAGGTCGTCTCTAATTCAGAGATCTACGGGTTGACAAAAACTTATCATTTCTTTGGCTCAAAAGTCCCGATCGCGGGAATGGCAGGCGATCAACAAGCTGCTCTCTTTGGACAGATCGCTTTTGAACCTGGGATGGTCAAAAATACTTACGGAACTGGTTCATTTATCGTGATGAATACTGGAACAAAGCCCAAGCTTTCTCAAAATAACTTACTGACAACGATCGCTTATGGGATCAACGGTGAGATCAACTACGCCCTTGAAGGCTCTGTTTTTGTGGCTGGTTCTTCGATCCAGTGGTTGCGCGATGGCTTAAAACTCATCGAAAAAGCAAGTGACTCAGAAGCCTTAGCTCTAGCCTCACAAAATGATGATGAAGTTTACCTAGTTCCTGCTTTTGTCGGTCTGGGAGCGCCGTATTGGGATCAAGAAGCTCGGGGCGCGATCTTTGGATTGACACGAGGGACGACTGAAAAAGATCTCGTCAAAGCCACCTTACAAGGGATCGCTTATCAAGTTCGTGATATTTTAGAAGCGATGGCAGATGATACTCAGATCAAGATCCCTGTTTTAAAAGTCGATGGAGGCGCAACTAATAATAACTACCTCATGCAATTCCAAGCTGACATTTTAAATATTCCCGTGCAACGCACAGGTGATCTAGAAACGACTGCTTTAGGCGCCGCCTTTCTCGCTGGCTTAGCCGTTGGGTATTGGAAAGACTTAAATGAGCTCAAACAAGTCACCTCTGAAGGGCGGCGTTTTGAAGTTTTGATGGATCAAAAACAACGAGACAGATTATATGCCGGTTGGAAAAAAGCAGTCCAGGCAACCCGTTTATTTGAGTAGACTAAGGAGGGATACACTTGCTAAATTCACGAAAAGAGACCATCCAAAAACTGAAAGCACACCCTAACGACTTTGATGTGATCGTTATCGGTGGCGGTGCAACTGGCTTAGGTGTAGCTGTCGACGCAGCTTCTCGGGGTTATAAAACAGTATTAGTCGAACAAAACGATTTTGCTAAATCAACTTCGAGTCGTTCGACTAAGCTCGTCCACGGTGGCGTTCGTTACCTAGCTCAAGGCGATATTCGTTTAGTTCGTGAGGCCTTACATGAACGCGGACGTCTGGCCCAAAACGCCCCGCACCTTGTCAAAGAACAAAAATTCATCATCGCTAACTACCGCCTCTTTGACCAACCATTTTATGGCATCGGGATGAAAGTTTACGACGCTTTAGCTGGAAAATTAAATATCGGCCACTCAAAAAGCTATTCTAAAGCTCAAGTCATCCAAGCGATCCCCCAGATCAAACAAGATAAGCTCATCGGGGGTGTCATGTACTACGACGGTCAATTCGACGATTCACGATTAGCGATCAACTTGATGCAAACTGCAACTGAATACGGAGCTCTAGTGCTCAACTACGCTAAAGTGACTAAGTTGCATAAAAAATTTGCTAAAGTAAATGGTGTCACAGTTCAAGATGAACTATCTAGTGAGACTTTTGATCTTTATGGAAAAGCGATCATCAATGCTACCGGGATCTTTGTCGATCAGATCTTAACGATGGATGTCAAAGAACATAAACCTTCTGTTCGTCCTTCACAAGGAGTCCACTTGATCGTTGATGGATCTTTCTTAGGCGGAACAGATGCGATCATGATCCCTAAAACGTCTGACGGACGCGTGTTGTTTTGTGTACCTTGGCATAACAAAGTCATCTTAGGCACGACCGATACTCCTTTGACTGAGTTTGTGCTCGAACCGCGTCCATTAGAAGAAGAGATCGACTTTATCTTAGAGACGGCTGGTAAATATTTGACTCGAAAACCGACAAGAAAAGATGTCTTGACGGCCTATGCTGGGTTACGTCCGTTAGCTGCACCTAAAGAAGGTGATGGCGATAAAACAAAAGAGATCTCCCGAAGCCACAAACTCTTTAGCTCTGAGTCAGGTCTGATCACGATCACAGGTGGAAAATGGACGACTTACCGCCAAATGGCAGAAGAAACAGTCGATCTTGCGATAAAAGTTGCTGATCTTCCTGAAAGACCTTGTCAGACAAAAACATTACCGATCCATGGTGCTAAGCAAACGACTGAAGCCGAGCGCAAAGATTGGATGTACGTTTATGGCAGTGATCAAGAACAGATCTTAGAACTTCAACAAAACGATCCAAGCCTCGCTGGACGACTCCATCCAAAGTATGAATTCACCGGCGCTCAAGTTGTCTGGGCCGTGCGTGCTGAAATGGCGCAAACATTAGACGATGTCTTAGCTAGACGGATCAGAGCTCTCTTCTTAGATGCTCGTGTTGCTAAAGAGATGGCGCCAAAAGTCGCACACATCATGGCAAAAGAGCTGAAAAAAGACGAAGAATGGGAAAAAGCCCAGATCCAAAGTTTTAACGAGCTGGCTGATGGTTATATTTTAGAATAAGTAGGCAGAGGCTGTGACATAAGTCTACAAAATAAAGCTGGATGTATGGAAACCTTCGTGTTTCATATATCCAGCTTTTGAATTATAATCAAAGAAAAAAGGTAGCCACGCCCGGCTACCTCACAATTACCCTCGAAAGGATAACATAAAATGATACACAGTCATTATAACATTAATCAGACTATTTTGAACATCTCTTTAGAATATATTCCTGAAAAAAATCATCCAGCTCTCTACATCAATGAACTTGTTGAAAGTTTAGAACTCAAGTATAACTATCAATTTGGACGCCCTCGTGAATATGATCTAGCTGCTATGCTAAAGCTCACTTTACTTGCTTATAGCTATGGTATCTTTAGTAGTCGAAAAATTGAGAGATTTGCTCGCGAAAATAAGCCTGCTGGTTGGTTGATCGCTGATCAAGTCCCTTCTTATCGAACTATTTGTCGTTTTCGGATCTCTGATGAGTTAGCTACCTTAACACAAGAGAGTTTAACTAAATTGACAGCTTTTCTAAAAAAACATAATCTGATTGATGACATTTCTTTCATTGACGGTACGAAGATCCTTGCGGATGCTAATAAGTATTCTTTTGTCTGGAAGAAAAATGTCGTTCGTTTTGATGAGCTCAATCGTCAAAAAGTTGTTGAACTTTTAGGCGAGCTCCACGAAGCTAAAGTTATCGGAAAGATCCCCAAAGGATCTGACCTGACTTTGGAAGCATTAGATGTAATAATTGCCAAGTTTGAAGATTATCTAGTTGCTTTAGATCAAAAAGTCGAAGAAACTAGACAAGTATCGCCGAACCCTGCGAAACAAGAACGTCGAAAATTAAAGGCAACCTACAAAAAACTATTAACGCGTAAAGAAAAAATGCAAAATCACCAAAAACAAAAAGACATCCTTAGAGAACGAAATAGTTACTCTAAAACTGACCATGATGCTACTTTTATGCGTGTAAAAGAAGATCCAATGTTAAACGGACAACTAAAACCTGCTTATAATCTTCAAATTGCTACTAGTAACCAGTTTATTACCGGGTATAAGTTATTTGCTAATCCAACTGATACAAGAACGCTTCCTACTTTTATTGACCATTTGAATGACAATGGCGTACTTGGTTCAACTATCGTTGCTGATGCTGGGTATGGTTCTGAGAGTAATTATCGTTTTTGTGACGATAATTACGGTGATCGCACCGTTTTGATCCCTTATGGGACAATGCTCAAAGAGAATAGTCGCAAATGGAAAACTGATGATCATAAAATCATGAATTGGTCTTATAATGAAAAAGATGACTATTATTTAGACCTTAACGGTGTTAGATTCAATTTTTCAAACTATTCTAAAAGAACTGATAAGTATGGATTTACTAGAGATTTTAAAGTATATACTGCTGAAAAATTTGATGATGATCATTTGATAGATCCCCGAGCCTTAACTAAAAGTGGACACGTAAGGAAGATCATGGTCAATAATGCCTGGGAATATTTTAAAGCACAACAACGAGCTTTACTTTCATCTTCTAATACTGGATCAATCTATGCACGGCGCAAAATTGATGTTGAACCTGTTTTTGGAAGATTGAAGGCTTCTTTGGGATTCAACCGATTCTCAGTTAGGGGGAGCGAAAGAGTCGAAAAGGAAATGGGCATTGTAGTTTTGGCAATGAATATCAACAAATTAGTCACAGTAGTGACCAAGATAAACAAAATACGTAAAGAAAAAGTATCTCAGAAATCAAATTTTCGATTTCTGAGATACTTTTCTCTTATAGAGACTACTTATGTCACAGCCTCTTTTTGCTTACATATATCAAATACGCAAAAATAGCTCTTTTTTATTCTTAAATTTCTGTTAATAAAAGTTGATACATATAAACAACTTAAGATAAAATTAAGAATATATATTTATATAAAGGAGTTATTTTTAGTATGGACAGTTTTTTAGCCCTTATTTTTTTAGCCAGCATTTTTTCTAGCTGGTATTTTTGGAGAAAAAAGCCTAATAAACGTTTTCTTTCTGGAAGTATCGCCGTTTTGATCCTCTCATTTTTACTCATCGGCGCGCTACCTCAAAAAACAGAAAAAACGACTACGAACCAAGCAAAAACAAGCAAGTCAGTCAAAAAAGAGCGCGCTAAAGCTTCTTCTAAACGTGAGTCAGAAGAAAGCGCCAAAGCTAAAAGTGAATCTGAAAAAGAGGCTTCACTCGCTAAGGCCAAAAGCGAAAGCGAAGCACGAGCAAGTTCTGAAGCCAGTGCTCGAAAAGAGTCTGAAAAACAAGAAAGTGAACGTCTTGCTAGCGAAAGTCTAGCCAAAGCTGCCAGCGAAAGCAGTGCTAAAGAAGCTAGCGAACAAGCAGCTAGCCAAGCACAAGCCCAAAGTGAGAACCAAACCGTTGCACAAGCACCTGCGCAAAATAACGATAACACTGGGACTGCACCTACTAATCCAAATCCACCAGTCAATAATGGTGATCTCAATACAGCAGATGCTAATGCCCAGGGTGTGATCGTCGGTAATTCACGAAGCAAGATCTATCATGTACCAGGTCAGCGCGGCTACCGCATGAATTCTGAAAATGCGGTCTACTTCAACTCCGAAGCTGAAGCTCAAGCAGCCGGTTACCGTAAATCATTGCGTTAAGCTCCCAAAAGCCAGTTGGATCAGAGTCCAACTGGCTTTTTACGTCTGCTCTAAATTTTTTAGATAAAGAAATAAGCCCTCAACTGCGTATCGCTGAATTAGTATTTGTACTTTGAGTTTATGTTTCAGTAAGATCTAATTTTTCAAAGCAGCTGCCTTTTATTGCAATTGAGAAAAAACTTCTTAGCTTAGCCATAGTCAAATTTTTTCAAAATCAAGCTAAAGTCCGTCCCACAAAGCCATTTGCTTGTTGCAGTTTAACGCTCCCTTCTTTGGCTGAACAATTCGTTAAGAGCATCACGATCGCTAATTTTACATTTTGGCCTGCCAAACGTAAAGTCTTTTCGGCTACTTCATACGTACAATCGGTAGCTTGCATGATGATCCGCTTGCTTCGCTCAACTAATTTTTCATTGGTCGGTCGAACATCGACCATCAAGTTGTGATAAACTTTACCGATCCCGATCATCGCGATCGTCGAGATCATATTTAAGATCAGCTTTTGCGCAGTCCCAGCTTTCAATCGGGTAGAACCAGTCAAAAATTCAGGACCACAATCGACTTCGATCGCATGTTCTGCGTAACGTGAGAGTTTGGCATCTAGATTGCATGCTAAACTAGCGGTTTTAGTGCCTAAGTCATGTGCGTATTTTAGACCACTGATGACATACGGCGTCCGCCCACTGGCTGAGATCCCTAAAACAAGATCGTTAGCGGTCAAGCTAAGTTGAGCGAGATCTTTTTGCGCTAATTTTTCATCATCTTCAGCCCCTGTGACTGCCTGTGTCAAAGCATTAGCTCCGCCTGCGATCAAACCGACGACTTGGGTCTCAGGAACACCAAATGTCGGCACACATTCGGCTGCATCAAATACGCCTAAACGCCCACTTGTCCCAGCACCTAAATAGATCAAGCGCCCACCTGCTTCAAAAGAACTGATCACTTCTCTGATCACTGGTTCGATCTTTGGAAGTACTTTGTTGACTGCAAGCGCAACTTTTTGATCTTCAAAATTCATCTGCTGCAGTGCTTCTAAAATGCTCAGTTTATCCAACCCAGATGTTGCTTTATTTCTCTTTTCAGTAGTCAAATTCATTAGATCGATCATCGTTTATCCTCCATTAGTTCAAATTTTTTATATTTTGTTTGCGCTTTCATTGTATATTTTGTAGAATTTTATTTCAAATAAAAGGGAAGCGCCTTTGGATAAATGAAATAAATTTTCCCCTTTCTTAAATTCTGGGACTAAATTGCGTGTTGTGAACAATTTAAGGTAAAATAGTCTTTTATTATCAGCTAAGGAGTCCTAATAGATAATGCTATTAAGTTTTTTTATTATAATTGCGATCATTTTTTGGATGAGCGTCTCTATGTTTTGGATCTTTTCACCTAATGAGATCACCCGTAGCCTGTTGATCTTGACTAGTATCATTACGCTTTTTCTGCTGATCTGTGGCAACCATGTTCCAACAGCACCACAGCGACAAAACATAGTCAAAAACTCTCAAGTAAGTACAGAAGTTGAAAGTGAACCGTCAGAAAGTTTTGAAACTGATATATCTGAAGTTGAAAGTTCAACATCGAGTAGCTCTGAGGAAATTTCAACAAGTGGGACTGCTACTAGCCTTCAAAGTAGTTTTATTCCTGAGACAAGCTCTTCTGCCACTTCTGTTGAGCAAAACTCTACTTCAGCGAGCTCTGACACACGCCCTGAAAATGATGCATGCTCTAGTTATTCGTATGCCTATCAACCGCCACATGCCGTAAATAGTGGGCAAACTGTTTATGTCAATTCGTCGATCTCCGGGCGCTATCATTTAGACCCTAACTGTCGTGGTTTAAATCGATATGGTGGTGGAACTGCCATGTCACTTGAAGAGGCTAAAGCTCAAGGATATGTGGCCGAGTGTACTTACGAACGCTATGGAAGCTGATGAGCAAAAAGCAACTTACCCGGGAAATATCCCGGTAAGTTGCTTTTTTGATGGAAAAATTTAGGCTCATGGATAAGAACTCTAACAGATCGATCAATAATATAACTATCTTATTTTTCTTTATAAACTAGATAATTTCCATCTGCAAAACACTTACTAGGGTCACTACGACACATTTTTTCGAAATTCGCATGTCCTTCATCCGTTGTTAGTTCTGTCTCAATAATGTATAGATCCCCATCAGTCGTTTCAAAGAGCCGATATCCAAAATGAGTGTCAATCATTGTGTAAACGTCATTACCGTCCATGATCAGTTTTTCAATAATTGGCGGAACATCTTTAGGAGCAGGGATCTCTTGCCCCTGAGCCATAAAACGACCTCTTTTTCGTGTTTCTTCAGTCTGCTCTGCTAACTCTGACTGATCGTTTGTTTGTTCTTCGCTAGCTGTTTCACTCTCATTTGAATCTGCATTATCTGGTTTGAGCTCATTAGCGCTACTCTCTTCACTACTTTTATCTTTTATTTTTTTCTCGACTTGTTTTTTTTGCTTTCTCTACTTTTTCCTGTCGTACCTCTTGGTGGCTTTTCTCAATTTTATTTCTATTACACGCTGCGAGTACTAAAACAAGAGATACTAAAATCAACACACTTCTAAGAGGTCTCATTTTATCCACAGTAATACTTTGTGACTACGAAAACTTCGCATACCGATTAAAAACACCTACCCCTTATACATGTATAATATAAATACGTTAAATTTTTTAACTCTATAAAATATCACTGTAAAAATTAAACCCATAATAATTTTCGCTATTCAAAAAATATTAGATATTTCCTCTTCATCCATATATTTTTCATCTCATATATCTTTGTGACTACCCCCTATTGAAATATGGTTATCCGTTCTTATAATCAATAATTACTTTATTCAGGTTATCTAATAAGGGCTTAAAATTAGTAAAATCAATATTTTCATAATTTTTTGACACATATTGTGCTAATATTTCCTTACCGTAATATTCGTTCCCGCCACTCCTATTAAATGATTTTCCATCAATTTTATGTCCTAAAGTTTGAGGAGAAAAAAGACTTTCTATATCAGTTTCTTCTAACGAATTAACTAGCGGAGTAACAATCATATAGAGATTACCGATAATTCTAAGTCTCTGCTTATCTTTTAATTCTGAAAGTGCACCTCTTATCTTTATATAGTTAATAAAATTTTTCGCTGGCTTTTTATTATTTGCTATTTCATTATCAAATACGAATATAACGGGATTTAACGGCTTAGAATTATATTTTTTCTGAAAATAATCTAGATAATTTGGATAACATGGATTTTTATTCGAAAAAAAGTTATATAAATTTTTCATTGAGTCTGCACCATCTTGAGGTATATTCAAAAAATATTTTATCCTAGGAATCTCTTTATTATTTTTACTCTTTTTAAAAAAAGACACTTTAAATTTATAATCGTTACCAATCTTTTCTACAAGATCTGGATAACTTTGATATAAATTTTTTAACGCTGCTTTAATATAGAGTATATCTGTTTTTCCCTCTGTAACTACTATAGGTTTATCATTCCCATAAAAATATTTATAATATAGAAACTTTTGATACTCTCGTTCACGAGCATTTAACTTTCCAAAAATTTCCTTATTTTGATATTTAGACCGTAAAAGTAATTTTTGATAATTCAACATATTATTTGTTATTGACTGTTCTAATTCTAGAGAATTATTCCACCTATCAATTTGATTTATAAACGCAAATCGTCCCTCTAGCTGATTAATTGATCCTTTTTTCCCGTCAATACTAAATTCATTATTTGAATATAAATTATTAGCCATGGCCCGTGTATTTTTGTAGAATTCCCGTGGTACATTTAATTTTTTATTTACTACTAGTCCTGTTACTTTTTGTCGGGAATCTCTAAACTGTAATCTCGTTTTTTTATTATTTATCTTAAAACCTGCCTTACAAATTTCGCGAGTTAATTTACTTAAAAACACTTGCTCATTTAATAAAAATTTCTGATCATTTGTTGAAAAACATAGATCATCTGCATATCTTGTGTAATTTAGGTTGAATTTTTTAGATAATTTTAAAATTCTAAGGTCCATTATTTTACATATTAAATTTGTAATTATTGGAGAACTAGGTGCTCCTTGTGGCAAAACTCCCTTATAACATGTAAGTTGTGCAATAACAGTTGCAACTTTTCTAGGAACCTTAAAAGTATTATCTTTTTCAAAGAAACCTCTTACTCTTCCAAAATGAAAACTAGTAAAAAAGTCTTCTAAATCTACATTCAAGACAAATTTTTTATTTCTATGAACTTTTGCATTAGTAATAATACTCTTATTTTTTTCAAAGGCATGTGCTATTTTTAAAGATTTTTCGCTTTGATCATTACAACTACGCCGTAATAAAATAGCATTTACCAATCTTTTTTGTACATTTTTCAATTCTTTATTGGGAGCATTAATTACTCTAGGCTCACCATTTCTCTTCTCAATAACAAACGTACTATAGCAATTATCAATTCCCTTTCCATATAGTAGATACGTTGCAAGTTGTTTTGATATCCCTAACTGTTCAAAGAAATCATCTCTATTTTTAACACCTTCGAAAACGCTCACAATAATTCCTCCTAAAAAACATGCGACTACTCATTATGCCACCAATATAGTTTACATTTATACAGTAACCGATAATTGGCATGACCCATATGATTAATTCTTCTCTTACGGTCGATATGAATGAGGCAAATCATCCCCCATTTTAATCAATACTTGCGAACGCACAAGTCCAAAATCTAGTCGCATGTTAAGACACAATTCTATCATTTATATCATTATTTTTCAATAACTATTAAATTTGATTGTTCTATATAGGTAAACATACTTATCGTATTCTCTCCATACTTTTATTCCAACATTAAAGAATCATATAATATCTTCGCACTATGAATTACTAAACCACAGTAAAAAGCCATGGACATTACATCTATGACTTAAAATAATTATTTTTCTGTCAACATATAGTATCGATCAGCATCAACTGGTGTAGCTAACTTTAGATCCATTGAAACAATTGGATCTTCCTTACCGTCTTTGCGCTTTGAAAATTCTTGTTTCAAGGAGCCCTTCATAATTTCACATGGCCCTAGATAAATAAATGATGTACCCTCATCATCTGATTTTTTCACAAACATATCCATCGCTAAAGCTGGTTTACCTTCATCGACACCTCGATAGAGATTTTGAATTTCAGTTCCTTCAATTCGACGCTTATTTTTAGAATACATATGCATTACACTTGGATTCTTAAAGTAATCTCCGTATTGGATCGTTTCACTAATATTCTCGCTCTTATGGTATGTGATAAAGATCGGACAAGTATTGTGCTCTTTATCGATAAAGTAGCCCCCAATATTTTGCCCCGGAACACGTTTTTTAAAATTCAAAAGGCGGCAGACGTCTTTGCGTTCATACCGTTTTCCAATCGTAAATTGCTTGCTTGGATCGTATTGTTCTGCCTTAAGCAATCCAGTTCTAATAGCATCTTCAAATAACACTTTAAAGTCATTATTTTGTAGTTCTACTTGCAGTGGTTTACTTAACTGATAACCTATTGCATCACGTGAAATTAAAGCAGTGTCACCGTAGCTAACTTTATTCGGCTTAGATTTATCATCAAAAAAGGCCAACGTTAAAATGCGATCAACAGACTCTAAAACAGCCTCATCTATATAACAACCTGCTTCTTTTAAAATCTCGTTATATTGCTCCAATGTTACTGTGCCGCAAAGAAGTGCATTTAGCAACAGCAATTCATGTTTACGCAAGCCATTGCTAAGCTCAACTGTCACAAAAGAAAGTAACTGTTCTCGGAAAGACGTTAAAGTAAATTCTTTTTCGTCCATCGCTAACAAAAAGGCGTTGTACTGCTTGTATTTACTTGCAATTACACTTTGATCGATCGAATCTCGTTGCAAATCACACATTAAAGGAATACGTCCTAGTTTATTTTTGACGTTCATATACTCGTCATGTAGTTTCTTTTTCAAAGTTAAGTTTGATTGACTGATTGATTTATAAATACGCTCTTTAGCAATCTTTGTAAAATTGATCATAGAAGTTCCATAGATTGGTTCTAAATCAACCGAATCACGTGCACTATCTTTACTATGCGTCTTATCCCCTGTTAAAGCAATTGGAATTAAGTAGTTGTTTTTATAGTTTCCGATAAAATCAATGATTGTGACGTATTCTTTATCTTTAAATTTACGTAGACCACGTCCCAATTGTTGTATAAAAACAATACTTGATTCTGTATTACGCAACATTACAACTTGGTTGACACAAGGAATATCAATTCCCTCGTTAAAGATATCTACAGTAACAATATAATCAATTTCACCACGTTCGAGTTGTAAAACTATCTCATCGCGACGAGCAATGCTATCTTCACCCGTCAAGGCTACCGATCGATAACCTCGTTGAGTTAGCAATTCTGCCAGAGCTTTAGCTTCCTCTTTACGACTACAAAATATTAAGCCATGCAATTTGTCACCAGAGTAACCATAATATTTAGTCTGCCTAATTATGTAGTTAACGCGCTCTTCACTTGTTAAACGCGTTAATTCTGTCGCGTCATCAATAACTTCACCGTTAATTTCGTAGTCTTCTACCCCATAGTAGTGGAATGGACATAACATATTTTCTTCTAAAGCATCCTGCAATCGAATTTCATACGCAATATCATAGTTGAATAATTTATAAACATTAAAATTATCGGTTCGTTCTGGCGTTGCCGTCATTCCTAAGCAAAATTTAGGTGTAAAATATTCAAAAACGCGTTGATGCATTGCTGCACCTAAGTGATGAGCCTCATCAAATAAAATATAGTCAAAATCAGCTTTAGAAAATTGAGCTAGATTTTCAGGTTTAGACAGCGTTTGAACCGTTGCAAAAACATATTTTTTATTCAAGCCATCTCGACTATTTCCACTATAAATGCCATAGTCACTTGAACTTCCACCAATCACTTTTACAAAGCTTTCTAACGACTTTTGTAAAATTTGTTCTCGATGTGCAACAAATAAAAAGCGTTTTGGTTGAAAATTTCTAACATCAAAAGCACCTAAGTAAGTTTTTCCAGTGCCTGTTGCAGAAATAATTAGTCCTTTTTGCTTACCGCTTTGACGCAATTCGGTTAATTGATCAAGAGCAGCTTTTTGCATTTTATTGGGAACTATTTGCTCATTTACTTGGTATGCTTCAGGATCTTCAGATAAATCAGCTGGAACTAGCTTAGGCCGATTTTTTTCATAAAGTTTCTCATATTCTTCAATCCATGCTTCCGTTAATGGTTGACTTTTCCGCCACTCATTCTCAATTTGCTCGCTAATATTTTTTGTGATTTCCGCATTATCTAGCGAAGTTACTCGCAAATTCCACTCAAAATTTTTCAAAATAGCTCCCTCAGTGAGGTTAGAGCTACCAATAATTGCGGAATTATAACCACTTGCATAGGAAAACATGTAACCTTTAGCGTGAAATGGCAGTGGTTGAGTTGTTTGGTGATCTTTACCTGTATAAATACGGACCTCTATATTAGGGATATTCGCTAACATCTTAAAAACTTTTGGTTGATTGAACCAAAGATATGTTGAAGTCAAAATTCGTCCTTTGATTCCTTTTTTAGCTAGATCTTGAAAAACAGTCGAAAATCCTGACAAACCAGCCTCTGTAATGAAAGCAACTGCAAATGTGAAATCACTACATGTCTGCAATTCATTTTTTAGAATCCGATAAACATTAGTATTATCTGATTCGTTTGCAACTAAAGCAGCTGAGAGGCCACCTACTGCAGCATATTTATCCCGATCAACAAAATTATTAAGTACCGTATTTGAAATATTTTCAATTAGCTGACTATTCAAAATTAATACTCCTTAAATCAACTTTCTCGATCGCTTTTTCTACTGGAATATCAGCTGGGGCCCAAGTAAGTTTTGCTAGCTCATCAACTGTATGCCATTTAACTTCACTATGTGCTACTAGATCAAAATTATTTGTTAGTAATTTTGCATAAAATACCGTGAGCTCTACAATTCCAAAATCGTATTCATATTCCACCGTTTCAGTAACTTGTGGCCCTACTAAAATTTCGTCTTTAAATTCTTCTTCTAGCTCACGTTTCAATGCTTGTTGTGGTGTTTCTCCTGGCTCGATCTTTCCACCTGGAAATTCCCATAGATCACCTAAAACGCGATCTGAGTTGCGTTTTGTTGTCAATACTTTGTTACCATCGATGATCGCTGCACCGACTACTTTGATATGTTTTATTGGCATTTTCTACACCTCAAAATCACTTTAATTATAATACCTCTCAACTCTAGTATAAATATAATACATATATCCTAATTTTGCCAAATTCATTTGGCTCTTTGTCAATCACTGTGTAAAGTTAAAAATTTTTAGAAGTTCCATGTAGATGGTCTAAGCTATCTTCATGGAACTTCTCTAAAATTATTTAACTACAATTCATCCATTCCCATATCGATGAAGTATTGGTACGTTTCATCAAGTATTTCATCTCTTGGGATAAATATAATCATTTCTTTACGTGCTCTAGTTAGTAGAACTCTGTAGTTATTTTCAACAATAGTATCTATATCTTTGTATTTTACTTGTTGTTTATTACGCTGATACCCTCTAGTTATCCACTTATTACCATATCGAATATAATCACCACTAAATACAACAATCGGGCAATCAAGTTCCAGTCCTTGGTTGCCATAAACTGAACATGCCTTGGTTAACTCTTTACAACCACCATTAAACCACGAACCATACTCCCCCACAGAAACGGCATTGGGTCCATTAAAACCAATATTCCATCCCGGGAGCGCTTTACTAATAATGTTTTGCTCAGCAAAGTTAGATACCAACATCCCATACTTCCATTCTGGATGATCTTTATCAATCTCTACTGCTCGCTCCTGAATCTTGGAAAAATCACGAGTCACACAAAATCTCATTGACGTTTGTTGTAATTTTTCAAATTCTGACTTAGCTTTTGGCAAATTAGTGTGAGTATAGCAAATAGTTTCCTCTACCCATTTACTACAATCAATAAAATCCGCTCTCAAAGATGTCGGAAGAAGCAGATCATTATCAACAAACTTTCTTTCCCCAGTTACCTGAATCTTATCAGCTAACTCCTCAGAAGCTAGTACAATCCAATCGCCATGTTTATTAAGCGCATCTTCCCATAATGAAAGTCCTGCCTCTTCTCCAGTATAAATTACTTGTCCATTGCCATATAACCCAATCAGTACCGCGTATCCTCTCCTATTATAAATTTTTTCACCAACTTCAAATAGACCTTCTGGCTCAGTGAATCCTCTTCTTAGTTTTTCTGCATCCCATGCTCTTTGCGCCTCATCAAAAATAAGAATAGATTGCTCAGGGGCTGCTACTTTGGGATAAAAGAAGGTTGCTTTAAATTCTTTCATACCTTGTATTGCATTCTCACCCATATGTCTATTATTTCCAACCTGATTAATTTGATATTGAAGAACTTCTATAAGTGGGCCGTTTCCAGAAAGATATACTGCATTAGCTTTTCCATTTCTATTTGCTTCATATACTACGCTCTGAGCAACCGCAGTCTTTCCAGCACCTGGTACACCATTTATCAAAATAAGTAATTTTTTATTTTTCTTCCTTGCACCGCTAATATACCAAAGTACCTTCTTAAGACAATTTTTATTAGCATCTGAAATATATGGAATCCTTCCTTCAAGATACATTATTTCAATCGCCTTAAGCATATCAGGCATTTCACTCTTAGAAGAGGAAAGCCATTCTTCACTAAATTGGCATGGCCATTCTCCTTTAAGTTCATGCTCTATGGTACTGCAAAAATTATCAGCTGTAAGAATATCTATTCCTCTCAATTCGCCAGGTTTAGCATCTCTATGCGTACACACGAGATAGCTTTTAACTTCTAACTTTTTATCTATCGTCACCTTATGATGATTCATAAGCCATTCTTTGTATCTAATAGCCTGAGCTACATCATCTTTATTGTTATCAACTTGAGGAGCAGGTTTTCGTTTGAATTCTAAAGAAATTACTTTTTTATCAGTAAGTAAAAATACATCTGGCCTCTCATGAACTGTTCCTGGAAGACTATATTCAAAGACTAGTTCAAATTCTTTAGCAGCCATATTCAGATCTGACAGTGTACGTGCGATAAATTTAAAACAGTCCATCCATACAGATTCCTGACTTTGGCTTACAGAATTACCTGTACGTGATGAGTTATCCTCACTCATTACATCATTAACACTGTCCCTAAGAGTTTTTACCCATATTTTCAATTGTCTCTGATCAGCAGATATAATATCTCTTATCTTTACTTTTAAAGCATACTCCTTCGAGAAGTTACTCGCGTTAAAATCCTTTACTTGTTCAATACCACATATTTCTTTTGCAACAGCCAATGTTTCAGCATTATACGGTCCATGCCACAGTCCTCGCCCCGGATCCCACCTGAATTTAACACTTTTCATCTTATTTCTTGTAGCTTCATCTGGAATAATACCATTAAAATTTATTTCAACTCTATTTCCTGCTGTTACGGTATACGTCGCCACTTCAAGCCCTCCATCCCCTGTTTATCTAGATATACATTTTTAGGTATATGCAAAATTTTTGCGCAAAAAAAGGACATCAGATGCCCTCCTGTTATCCAATTAATTCACCACAAGCAATAACGGAGTGTGACATTTATGTCCTGTAATTATTTTATCTTAAAAATGTTAGATATTAAAGGGAAAATTCTAGGCATTTGGCATTAATAGTTGTATGATCCCCTATCAGAAAATACAACCTACATCTAGCGGAAAAATCATTTAAAGCGTCCGGCAGCTCGATTTTTCCGCTATTTATTTTATATTTTTTAGTGGAGATTTAAGATATGGACACCCCAGCTAACAAACTCAATTTTGGAAATTTATCAGATAATTATGTTCCCAAATTTTATAGACATTTTGATGCCCCGCTAAGCCAAAAAAGAATTCAATATCTTTTAAATATTCTTTCATCAGGTAAAATTTATCGCCATTATCCATTCATAAATTACAATATTAAATTTACGTAGTTTGTAAAATTAAGTTAGAAAAATAAAAAGCCATTTGTGATAGACTTTTGAGTATCGACAAACAAAAGTAAAGGAAAATCACAAATGACCTATAATCGTCTTACCATAAGCGAACTGTCCTGCATACAAAATTTTTGGAATCAAGGTGTTAAAGCCTATATTGTAGCTAAAAACTTAAAACGTAGTGCTGAAACTATTTATCGAGTATTTCGTTTCTTAGATGCTGGATATTCGATCTCTGAATACTATGAAAACTATCGGGCTAATAAATCTAGAGCCGGCCGTAAACCCATTGTATTACCTAGTGATGAGCTTGAGTACATCAAGGAAAAAGTTAGTCTAGGTTGGACTCCTGATACGATCATCGGACGTAATGAAAAACATATCAGTTGCTCAATGCGTACGCTTTATCGCATCTTCAAGCGCTCTAACGTTCTAGATGTGACCTTGCTTCCAATGAAAGGAAAAAGACATCCAAATGGTTACGTTGAACGCCGTGGAAAAGCTGGACGACTAGGTCGGTCCCTTTCAGAGCGGCATCAGGACTATCCCAACTACCATAATGAATTTGGACATCTTGAAGCTGATACGATCCAAGGTAAAAACCACCATGGTGCAGTAATGACATTAGTTGAACGGAAGTCTAAGGCTGTCATCATTTTGAGTACACGCCATAAGACGGATAAAGCTATCTTTGAGAAACTTGATGCTTTACTTTCTGTTGCTCCTAAAGGACTCTTTAAATCGATCACTTTTGATAATGGTAAGGAATTTTCTAAGTGGAAAGATATTTTTAATAAGCATGATATCAGTACTTACTTTGCTGATGTAGGTGCTCCTAACCAACGCGCACTAAATGAACATACGAATGGATTACTTAGGAAAGATGGACTAGGAAAAGATATGGACCTCAGTGATTTCCCCACTGACTATGTCCAACAAGTAGCTAGCTATAGAAACAATATTCCACGTAAAAGTTTAAACTATAGAACCCCACTAGAAGTATTCATAAAGTATATTACGAATGAGTAAGTAGTTTTTTTCTAACTTGATTTGACAATTCAGGCCCTAAGAAAAAGCCCTCAATATACTCATTTTTTTCAACTTCTTTAGTATAATATTAGCTAAGTTGAAGAAAATTTACTGTTCTATATCTTTTTGCGTCATTTTTAATCTCACCTTAGTTTTTTTACCTTTGTTCAGATACCTTTTCTATTCCAGATCTCCATATTTCCTTATTTACTAATTCCCTATTTTTCAAGTAAAAAGATATAGCCTAGTTTAGTAAAGATTATTATTCTTCCAATTACTATCTCTATACTTTTACTAAAGCTGAAAAAGATCCAGTTGTCTGATAAGAAATATCGTGGTAGTAAATAAGATGCTAACGCTCTAGAACTAATATATTTAAGGTATTTGTATGTTTTACCCAAACACCGTATACTATCAATGATCGTGAATATTATATATCCACATCATCCCTTTTTGACAGCAATTCATCACTCACAGATAGAACTGACGAAATTTACTGATTTATCTCCACAGATGTGTTCCATAAAGATAGTTCATATTCGATCCTGGAAAATACACAAGAAGTCCTGTGAAAAATTTACTCTTCACACAACGGCGGCTAACAAAGAGCCTAAAAACATTTTAATGTATACTAATCATATAGTATCATATCTCGATAATAACTTTTTAGTCTTAGAAGTAATTTTATATTATCAAAAAATGATGTGATGGTTACAAATATTGATATGATAGCTCTAGTTTAGACAATTGTTCCAATTTTATGAGTTCTTTCGTTGTGAATTAACGGTATTTTTATAACATAATTATGGTTTAGCCAATCGAACTTTTTATTGTCAGGAGGGGCTAGTTATGTCTAAGAAGGCCTTGGAATTGGACGATATTATCATCTTTATTGAACACTTACCATTCGTTCAATTCAAAAATATTGCTAAACGCTATTTAATCGCTCAATACAAAGACTTTTCTAGTGAGTTAAAAATTAACCATTACTACGTTTGATCGAATTAGGAGTGAATTCTAGCTGTCCTAATTTTAATTATCTTAATATTGTTAAAAAACTGGACTAAAAATAATATCCAACAGTTCAAGTGGAAGGAGTGTGGAAGGAGATTTACTCGTTTTACAGATACCATCTTAGAGAAGACACGCCGGCATTGGGAGACTTGGACTAATGTTCTTGAAATGACGATTAACAGTTTCTCATCATTAACGTGCTGACTAATGACTATGGTTGCGATGGAATTGATTCCAAAAACGTTTGGATGTAACAATTAAAATTAATCCATGTCCTAACAACAATGCCTGTACCAAAGCTAACCGGTGTTGTTCAAGTTGATGAAACCTTTATCTGTGAAAGACAAAAAGAGAGCCGTGAATTAACATCAACTCTTGACAAAGAGATTGAACGTAAACCAAGATATGCCAGAAATCCCTCTAAATTCGGTGTGGTGAATAGCAAGTTTGCTACAGTAGTTACAACTATAGATAATCATAGTTATCGTACTTGTAAGGTATCTAATCTTGAAAAACTCTTTCCTGAGCTATTCTTTGATTTGTTTGATAACTACTTTGCCAATATCTCTTTTCTTTGTAGTGATACAGATAATATTTATGAAGATTACTATCAATTGAGGAATATCCCAACCGTCTAACTACTTAAAATTTATTACGGATAATTGATATATTATTCAAGCTACCATTGAATTAGCGAAAATAATCAACAAGAAAATTACAGAACATCTCTATTATGAAGAAACGATTGAACGAATAACAATTAGAGGTGACTTACTGTTGAATACTTTTTCTGAATTGAAATATCAGAATGCATTATCACTTGGTCGTGTTAATGCATTACACAACGAGATTAAGCAGTATATTTATGGCCAATGCTTCTACTAAATATTTACAGTACTACATCAGTTTCTTCACGTATATACATAATTGGAGAGTCCACAATGGTTACTTTCCAACTTCTCAAACAGATGTCGGAAATATCTTTATTGAGATTTTGAAAACAAAGAAAAACCTCACTTCAAACGAAGTAAGGCAAAAAGAATTGGAGTAACTACTAAAACCAAGTTCATGTTATTTGGAAATCTTAAAAGAAGAAGCAGATATGGCTAGAAAAGCAATTAAACATCCCTATTTCAAGTTCAATGAAAAGATGCGGTACTGGGAATACATCTTAGTCTTGCCTAAAACATGGTTATATGCCATCGCAAAAGAATGTCATATCCCATGTTATAAGAGATTGGTTCACTGATCTTTAGTTTCATTGATATTGAAATAAGATAAGATCCAAGATATTCTCTATCAACAATTAGCAAAAGACTGCGACCATCTTATTGATGAAGAAGATTTGGAGGCGATGAAATCAAAAGGATATTCCTTTTGTTTACAGAATATTATTAGTGCTTCATTAAGAACCTAGTTCTCGTAAAGTGGTCTTAACTTCTTCTTTAGTAATCTCTTCATTGTAAAATGGCAGCCCAATAATTCGATGTTTCTCATCATCGACAAGTATGCGGGCATTATCTCGTTCAGAAATTTGTTGTAAAAATTTCAATTTCCAACCTTCTTTACCATTTTCAAACGTTTGATTTGAGTCTAAAAATTGCCGTCCCTTTGGTTCTATAAAGATTTGCCAAGAGACATTCCCAGTCTTCTTATCATTCGCAAACATTAAAAAGTCTGGTTCAAAGGCTTGACCTTTATCGAAACTGTATATTTTTACAGCTTTTTCGTTTCTTAACAAGTAAATGTCCGTCCACTTTTGTTCAAGATCAGACATCAAACTTTTGATTGTGCGAACAAGATATTTTTCTTCACTAGTTCCAAAATTATCATCGTAAGCATACCAATCTAAAGTGTCTAAGTCTTCAAAGATTTTGGTTTCACTACTGTCTTTTTGAGAAACACCAAATTCAGCTTCACTGTTTTCATCAATACTATATTTCCTAATAATCGATGTTTCAAACACTTTCTTAATTGGTGTCTTTTCAAATTTTTCGGAACCATAAAAACGTTCCTCTGTTGGAATTAAATCTTTTTCAATTGATTTCAAAAGTTTTTCAACTACATAGAGTTTATCGTCAGCTGTTAATTCTTTCGGATTTTTATACTGACAAATTACTCGTAAATCAATATCTTTTAACATCTTGATAAACAACGATATACTACCGAGACCAAAAATATATTTTCTTAAATTATCAAAAGTAAATTTCTTATTTCGATTGATAGCTGTACGAACAATATTTTTAGGAATGACTTTTTCAAGTTTGAAATCAATAGCTGTTGTAGAATTTATGTTCCTGTCATCTTCTTCAAAAGCTTCAATATCAAATGTAGATAAAGTTGGAAGTTCTACTTCAAAAGATTTGGGAATATAAACCTCATCTAAACTTTCCTGTACTTCCTCTAAGTATTCTTCACGAGAAAGTCTCTTATTCATCCATACAACACCATCTTTATAGGTCCTTGTTTTAGTGAACGAGTCTTTAAGCTTTAGTTCTCGTTTTACAAGGGTGATGTCATCAAAAATACCAGATTCTCTCAAAACTTGTTTTAGTTCTGAAATATAACGAGGGTTGTTTGCTGAATGGTAATGGAGTTGTTCAATAACACGTAATTCTTTAGTTTCATTATCGTCAAACTTACGAGTATATTTTTCATCCTCTTTATCATCAATCACAAAAGGATAGTAGCGTGCTCCACGACCAATTAGTTGTTTTTCTGCATTTGTTGTTTTTCCTGCTTTAAACCCTTTTTTAGTGATTTTCCCATCACGAGTGTCATAAAGACGAACTATGTCAAAGAGATTAAGCACATCCCATCCTTCATTCAGCATATCAACCGCAAAAATTGCCCTTATTTCATTTCGTGGATCCTCTAATGTGTTAATAGTCGTTAAATTATCCTTCGTCTTGTTGTCGCTGTCAAGTAAGAGTAAACGTTCTTGGCGAAAATCATCTTTCAATTCTTCGATTAAATCCTGATCTGAAATATTATTATTTTCAAAATACTCAAACGCCTTTGTAAGAATTCCTGCTTTTTCTAAGTCATTATTTCTAATGATTTGTCTTTGATTAGCGATTTGCTCAACAGATAATCTCTCTAAAAGTTCTAAAAAATTATCTAAGTTTCCTTTGTTTTCTTTTTTCACTTTAGACTTAAACATAATTAAGGGCTTGAGATTGATATTATTTTTTAAGGCAATCTTCTTGCGATACTGACTAATAAGAATAGCTTGAAGCATTCTATTATTAGCATCACCATCTACAAGATGGAAAAGAACATCCTTAGAATATTTATCTAAACGAAACTCCTTAAGGTCATATTTGAATATAAGCGATTTTTCGTATTTTTGAGCGATGTTAATATCCGTCAAGTCAACGGTTGCCGTAAACTCAAATATACTAGATTTCTTAGCTGCCCTTTGAATGTTATCGACTGTTGATGTCCAACTTGTGTTATCTTCCTTTTCAGATGAATTCAAGCCAGCGTTCAAGTGATGTGACTCATCTGCCAATAGAACGACTGAAATATCTTTGAACTGTTCGAAAGAGAGTCTATTCTCTCTAGGTGTATTTAAATCCTGATGAAGTTTTTGAATTGTAGTAAAAACAATATTGATACTATCATCACGACTATCAGAGAAATCGCTAACTTCTCGGACAGTAACAATTTGATTATCAATGACAATCTTTTCATCAAATAGGTATTTATTGGCGTTTCCTGCTAAAAAGTTTGATCTTGTTTTTGTTAAAATATTGTCGTTATTAACAAAAAAGATGAAATTTCTTTCTCCTTGGCGATATTTCTCAAGCATTACAGCCGCCATTAAGAGTGTTTTCCCTGAACCTGTTGCCATGTTAAAAAGGACTTGTTCAGGATCCGTGTGGTGCTTCTCATCATCTTTATAATAAAGATACCGACCTAGAGCTTCTTTTTGGTAAGGACGAAGCGGGTACTTTAAGTTTGTCGTTATTTCATCAGGAATGTTCCTCTTAAAGTCAATAAAACCATTATCACTAGCTACATTATATATTTTATAAGTAAAAGCCATATTTTATTGACCTCCTTGATAAAACTGATGATTTAAACGTTTATCGTATTCTGAGATATGGTAATCTCCATCGTCAATATCAGAATAATTAACATAAAGGTTGTTATTGTCAATAATATCAGACAAGACTTGTTTTTGTTCAGCCAAAGAAAGGGTTTCAAACTCGTCTTTTTTTAGCTTTTTAGGATCAACACGATAAGACAAAAATGAAGATTCTTTAGCCAATTCAAATAGTTCAAGTAATTCTTCGGTAGTAGTGACGTTTATGATGGTATTTTTAAAATCCTGTGCATCGTTTTTTAGTTCGGCATAGACAAATGAACCTCCACCTTTCCATTCGACATCTTTAGAGATACCGGTAGCATCACCTTTAATAACATTATTCAAACGTTCAACAATTTTGTCTTCAATATAATCCATTTGTTCAATAGAGATATACTGTCGTCCCATTTTGTGAGCAGTAGCTGCCGTAGAACCCGAACCACCAAAGAAGTCTAATACAATATCATTTTCTTCTGTTGCACTTGCAATGATTCTCTGAAGTAATTTTTCAGGTTTCTTTCCATTATCAAGCGTAACTCCACCTTCATTTTTTATACTACTCCAAGAAATATCTTCCCAAAGTGTGCCAGCTTTTTCTGTTTTATAAACAACTCCTTCATCGATAAATGTTGTTTCTTTCAAAAAGCTCACTAATCGTTTTGTCGTTCCAATAAACCCAACATCAATTAATTTCCCTCTATTCTTGCCAGATACTGGTCTATACCTAGCGATTGTATAACCATTGTCATCAACTGCATCCCTTACCCTATCCCTTATAGAAGTTTGAGCATTTTCTGTAGTATAGATTCTATCCAAGTATTTTTTATAAACTTCTTCTTCAGAAATATTTTCTTCTTTCATTATCTTCTTGACAGATTTAGTTTCATAGCCTCTGACATTAAAAAGTTCAATAACATCTCCTCGACCATCTACAGTTTCTCCAATTTTTACCAACTCTCCAGAATTCACAAGCACATTGGTATATGCAAAAGTTCTTCCAGACTCTTTTCTTTCAGTAATATAATCAACTAACGGGAACGGCTTTTGTTGAATTTTAATCTGAGCTTCATTGTTTGCATAAACCAAAATAAACTCTGTATTTTTCTTCAACCTTTTATCTTCACCACCACCACTTGCACCTGATGAAGCTTTTGATTTTATAACAACTGTATTGAGATATTTTTTTTCAAATATTTCATCCATTAAAACTCTTAAATAAGCATGCTCTGTATCGTCAGTTTGAACAAAAATCATTCCATCAGCACTCAACAACTCTCTAGCTACTTCTAGCCTATTCTTCATAAAGGTCAGCCAAGTGGAATGATTAAAGTTGTCATTATAATTAAAGCTATCATTCCCTGTATTATAAGGTGGATCAATATAAATCAGTTTAACCTTACTAGCAAAACGTTTTTTCAAACTATGCAGAGCAATAAGATTATTTCCTTTGATAATGAGGTTATCTGTGTCAGATAAATTTTCAAGCTTATGCTCCCCATTTTCATCAAAACGTTTGAAGTTTGTTAAGACTTTGTCATCTAATAGTCGATTTATTTCTGTTGGTGCTAATGTCTCATTAAAGAAAATTTCTTGTCGTTTTGCATCTTCCTTATTCTGCCCACCTTCCAATACACAGTCTTTGTAAGGAAAATTAAGAACAACATTCTTATTTTCTAAAAGATACTGACTCTCTGTAGCTAACCCAATTTTAGTTTTATAAGCTGTAAAACTGTCTGGAAGAAATTCTTTATTATTAAGAAACTGGAGAAATGTATCTTTTTTGAATACTAAGACATCATTTTCCAACTTACTGAAAAAATGCTGTGAGATATTATCATCACTCATCAAAACATTAAGTAAAGTTGGGTTGTAAGTTCTTGCCAGCTCTGCCAGTCTGTTCTTATTGAGTTTCCCACCCACCAAGAATTCTTGGTGGGTAAGGAGATTTTCTAATTCTTTTTTCATCTTATTCATTTACCTTTCCCATTAAAATATTATTATCACACATTTCTTCTTTGAAAAAGTCTCAGTACCTTATGACCTTTTTCAGTAATAACATATTTACCACGCTTATTTTGATAGGAACTTACATAACCTCCTTCGATCAATTCACGCAGCAGTCGATTTGTCTTTAATTTAGACATGTGGTTAATATTGCTATCTCTTGTTGAGATAGTGGTATATAGTGTTCTACTTTCACTTCAACTTGATTTTCTTTTAAAGATTTTAAAAGTATCATTAGCAAGAGATCCAAGAGTAAACTCTACCATTTTAGACCTCCTTTGTTTAATATTTTAGCGTAAAATCAGCTACCCTTAAAGGTTAATATGATACACCGAAAAATTCTAAACGATAAAATAAAAAAACTAGCTAAAATTGACCATCAAAGACAAATTTAGCTGGTTTATTTGTTGCTATTATGCGATTCTTTAGCGTTAGTTCACTATTCCTCTCCAACTGGATAATATAAAAGTAATTCCAAGTTTTCCTTAACTGCGACTAATTTGATTTGCAATAATATCCTAGTTCAATTTCTTCATTTTTTAGCTTAGTAATCATCCTATAATAAATCCCCAATTTTTTCAATTGATCAAAATATTTTTACTGAACAAACAGAACCTACGTGGCAAGTAGAATTACAGTTACGACAGCATAATCTATTAGAGTGAGCAGCAATAGCAGTTTGATATGTCGCATTGACAGAAGAAACTCTTATAAAATGTTTAGGAATAAAACCTTTACGATATGAAGCAGTATCTCCACAATTATGGCATCTAAAACTAGCTAATTCTTAGGGTAAGAAATCAATAGCAGCAGGAAAAATAAGATATTTGATACCTCTAATAGAACCGCCACCAAACTTAAGATGCGGATCAATTGAATTTGCAGTATAATTCGAAGAAAACATAATAGATACTATACTTTCTAATTGAATTTTCGTGGTAGGATACACAAGAAAAACTACCGCTAAGGCTCTTCTTTGATGTATCCAGATAATGATACATTAAAAAAACTGCGTAATAAAATAAGATACACGAAGCTCTGCGAAAATGGGTATACACTTTCTGGTATGGAATTTTTCATCCATGCCAGTTTTTTTGCGCAAAAAAAAGGACATTTAATGCCCTCTCGTTATACAATGAATTCACCACAAACCACGTAAAGGAGAGAATTTAAATGTCCCATAACGATTGTATACTAAAACTTCTAAATATTAAAGACCCTAATCTCAAAGTTATTGATGTTATCGATAATTTATATAATGGCACAGAGAAATTAGTTTTGATCAAAGCTGTACTATCTTATCCTATCAATCGTTGTCGAAATTGTGGCTTTGCCACTGTTAATAAAAATGGTTTTGCCAAAGCTCACGTACGTTTGCCAAGTTTAAACGGTATACGTTATGAAATGATCCTTCGTAAACAACGCTATCAATGTAAAAATTGTCGCACAACTTTCGGTGCGACCTCTGGATTGACTAAGCCTAATCAAACTCTTTCTCGTAAACTAAAAAATCAGATCATGTTATTGGCTAGGGAAGGTTTGAACGGTGAACTTATCGCTCGCATCTGTCATTGCTCTGCTAGTAGTGTTCGAAGAACTATTGTAGAACGAATCAAACCTCAATATCGAGTGCCTGTTTTGCCCAAGAATCTTTGTTTTGATGAATTTCGTTCGATTAAAAATACAACTTCTTTTATCTGTTGTGATGCACAAACTCATAAGTTAGTTGTTAAACTCCCAGATAGACTATCTTCTACCATTATCAATTATTTTGAAAATCGTTACTCAAAGTTTGAACGTGATCAAGTGGAATCGGTCGTCATTGATCTAAACGCTCAATACCAGCGCTTCATTCGCCAACTTTTCCCGAATGCCAAGATTATTATTGATCGGTTTCATATCGTTCAGCTAGCCGGACGTGCTTTAGACAGTTGTCGAATCGCTCTCACTAGGTCACTCAATAAGCGTAGTCGAGAATACAAGATTCTCAAATCACAGTGGCGTTTATTCCATAAGAAATCTGATGAGATCGACCCTAAAAATGTTGTCTATCTTAGGGGGATCAATGAATATATGACTCAACAGAATGCAATCGACTTGATCATCAATAAATTTTCTGAATTCAAAATAGTTTATCAGACTTACCAAGATATTACCTTAGCTTTGAAGAATAAAGACATTACTACTTTGAATGAGGTTCTTGATAGTTATGAGCGCACCAATACAGAGATGGATACGACCATTCGTACTTTCCGTAAAAATCGTATCTATCTAATAAATAGTGTAACTTCAAAATACTCTAATGGTCCCTTAGCGGTATCAATCGAAAGATCAAACTCTTAAAACGAAGTTGTTACGGTTTTGCTAATCAACAATTTTTATTTTTACGAATTGATTGTATATTTGCGTAAAAAAACACTTCCCACAATTTCTTGTAGGAAGTGCTTATCGGAATATCCATATCAGTTGACGGATACCCGAATTTTTCAAAAAATTCGAGTGATCTTCTTTTTGTTTTTATTATTTGGTGATATTTTTGAACTACTAGTGGACATTTCCCACATATTCAATGCTATTAACGCTATTCCCATCTGACGATTTACCTTTTTCTTACTTCGTACGGTAAATCGAGTAAAACCCCAATAAGCCTTCAAATTACCGAAAATAGGTTCGATTTCATACTTTCTTCTACGATAGATCTTATTTTTTTCAATATTTGAAAAGTTTGTTTTTACTTTCCACTTGAAACATTCCCATTGTGGATTGATATAGATCTTTCTGACGTTTTCTTTTTTGGTCAATACATTTGGATCTATATAGTAATCATCTTCAGCGTTATAATGCCAATTCATCATTTTGCGCTCATCTGATCTCCAACGTTTGATTTCTTCCTTTAATATCGTATTATATGGAATAAGATAATCAAGCACTCCTAATTTATCTTCGATAAACTCGGAGTTAGGTTCAAACCCATAACCAGCATCAGCGACTATCGTACCTTGGACAACATCAGCATCCATCTTTTCTAAAAATGGAATCAAAGTACGCATATCAGTTGAATTAGACGCAAGTGTATAATCCAAAGTAAATTGATTATTAGCAGCGACTTGGAGATTATAGCCAGGTTTGTTTTGACCATTTTGTATTGAATCTTCTTTCATACGCATGAAAGTGGCGTCATTGTCAGTTTTAGAATAACTATTTCGCTCTCGTGTTTGTTTTAAGTATTTCTTGGCAGTACATCGTTCCTGCTTCGCAGGATTAGGAGAAACATTCTTAGTCTCTTCGACTTTTTCATTCAAATATTCAATCCGCTGTTCTAATCGGGCACAGATCTCCTCAAAATGATCGACCGTCAGATCATCAGTAAAATCAATATTGCCGATCTATTCTTTGATCTCTTTCAATAATTTTTGAGCTTTTTGACGATTTAAATCATCATAGCGAATAGTATTTTTCTACCAAAAAATCCAGTTTCTCGGCTGGTTTTCACTCTTTCCTATTCCCATATAGTCCCACAAGCAACTACGATACGTCCAAGTTTTTCGATATTCTTTCGATCTTTTGTTCTGAGCCACTCGATCGCTTGGCCTTTTCCTTCTTTCATATAGACTTCCACAGCTTTGACACAAGTTGTCGGGCGACTCTATACTTTTTACTGTGTAATATTATTCATTACGCAGTTTTTGATTTATCACTAAAAAATAGGGTCACCTCTGAACGATTGGTCAATAAGGGACTTTAGTTAGCTGATCCATATTATAATTTTGTTTAACCAACCTATATAATCTTCGTATATTACCGCGAGTATTTGCTTCAACTCCTCGTTTTTCAAGAGCGTATATAAATATTTCTTCTAGTAGAGTTCTATATTGAGTCAACACAATATCATACTAAGTTTTTATCTATTTTATCAGAAAGTTTTTTTATATAATTCTGTCCTACTTCCTTAATACTATCCATAGATAACTCCACTTCACTATCTACATATTTTATAACAATAACTCTCTCCCACTAAGACTCAGTAGCTCATTGATTTTTAGTACAGCTTCCTTTGTTGCTATATTGTAATATTCCATACGACTTCTATTATTATTTAGTTGATTATACTCTTTTCCATGTTCAGTAAAGTTAGTCTTGCTGAAAAAATAGGCTACTATGGTCGATATAGTTTTAGATTGTATCCCATGATCAATTCATACATATACTCCCATCTACTTCTACTACCATAATCTATATATTTTCCAAATTTAGTCGTAACATCACAAATATTCCTACCTGATAAATATGGAAGTCTCAAATCTATCTCATATGTTCTAAAACCTTTACTTATGTTCAATTCTATCTAATGCTTCATCACCGATCAAAATTGCAATGATTTTCTTCGTTTTTAACAACTTAAAATTTTTTAACATTTGCTCTCCTCAATCCCCAATTTCTATTGAACTGTTATTTCCAAAAAACAGTACCTTTTTAACTCTAATAGTTAATGCACCCTTCCAAACAACATATCTTAGATCCATCATACTTTCAGTTATTCCTTTTAGGCGGTTTTTTATCAATATATATAAATTGACAATCCGTTTCTTTTTCTAACAAATCTAAAAATTTTTTTTCATCTATCTTCCTATCCAGTCCAATCTTATAACTAATATAATCCCTATAGTCAGTATCAAAATGAAACGGTGGATGATTATAGTATTTTTCACGCTCATAATCTATATCAAATCTTATATACGAACTATCATACTCTAATAACTCAAATAAAGCTTTTTCTACATCATCAAAGTTACAATTACACTTAGTATCCCTGACATACTCCCCATGAACATCTTCAACAGTTGCACTATAGTTGAGTATTGTCTTTCCTAAATTTTCCTCAACTATTAATTTTCCCCAAAAAATTTTCAATATTCTCAATACATGTATGTCTATACTAATTTTTTCTTCTCTAGTTTTCACATCACTTATTTTATCAAATTCATCAAATATTATATTAAATGGAAGATGCACTGAAAAATATTTATCTTTTAGAAAAACAATAATCCTACCTTGCTTTTTTAGAATTTCAAAACTATATCCTGAATCTTTTATATCTCCACTGTAACTTCCTTCAAATAAAACAATATAAATATGCAACACAAAAAGAATTATTTCATCTTTTGTTTTTAAGTGGAAGTTATTTATTTTATCTAATTTTTTCTTTATATCTGTCTTGCATGTATTTTTAACAATCGAACTTCTAATAAAGTTACTTTGTTTTTCATGTATATAAAATCGCATCTCCACTATACCCCTGCTTCAATAAGTTTCTTTATTACCCCCATAATAATCTCCTTATCAGTAGTTCCATTTGAAATTTTTTTACTTTGAGGGAGTATATCTGCATATTTGTTCCTAAGGTTTTTAGCAATTTCCAATTCATCAAAACATTCTTCTATCACATCCAACTGTGACTTAACTCTTAAACCACTTAAATTATATAATTCCTTTTCATTTATAATGTTATCTGGTTTTAAAATTTCTAGCTGTGCCCCATCATTATTTAATTTCTCTGCTAAATTACATATTTTCTCAAAATATGTATTAGATACATCATCTTTAGAAAAAATAATCGTAGAAGTGACAAAAGATCTGGTTAATGCCATATATAGCGCATTTCTATATCGTATGTCTGTTGCAAGGGTTTCATCATCTATTTCTTTAATTCTTCGATTATTGACAATGATAACGAAAGAAAATTCTAACCCCTTTACATTATTTATATTAGTAATCAAAACTTCATCAGCCTCATTTATTCTCTTTTCATACGGTGCAATCACCGAATTCCAAGAAAATTTCTTAAATATAGTTTTCTTTAGATCAAGGGCTTGTTCACCTACATTTCTATCAAATTCTGTATATATTACAGCAATATCAGACGGCAAGATTTCCTCATATTTATTTTTTAACTTATCAATAGTATCTATTACGGAGTCCATCTGGTTTGTAACCACTTGTTTCACTATAACTGCCTTATAATTACTTACCTCCATATCTTCCCCAAATCTATTGAACGGTTCCCTACTTAAATGGTATTTACCTTCATTTAACTTCCTAATATCATAACCCGACATTCGCCATTCATTTTCGCTTAACCAGCGTACTGCTCTTTTTTCGTATAAACCAAAGCCTAAAACATGCGAAAAAAGTACAGTTCTTGGATCTGTTCTATACACTTTATTTAATATAAAATCTGTTCCCGCATTCTCCATCCCTTTATTAATAGAAAAAATATCTTGCAAAATATCACCTGCAACATATACTTTCTTTCTTGTTACTAATTCACATAATTTTATATATTCATCTTCAAAATCTTGACTCTCATCTAATAAAATATAGTCGAAAAGCGGTTCTATCTTCCCTAATTTTTCTAATTCGGCTATAGCATCTTCCCATATTTCTTTTTTTGATTTTATATGTGAAAATGGTTGCCATTGTAAATTATAATGGCTACATATCTTTGTATACAATCCACTATTAGGATTACTCCGCGATCCCCAACTGGAGGCAATAAATAGCCTATTGTAATTTATCTGTTCGTCAACTTTCATATAGTCAAAAAATTCCGGAACTCTCCCTCTTAATTTATCGGCTAAAACCTTATTAAAACATGAAAAAGCTATCCTACTATCTTTATTCTCCGTATATATCTTCTTTAATTTGTGCAACAATAGTTCTGTCTTACCTGCACCTGCAAGGCCTTGTATCCTAATAACTTTTTGATTTTCATTTTCTTGATAGACAAATCTGGTTTGATTAGTATCAAATAATGTTATCCTATTTTTTACAGATTCTAGTAATGTTTGCTTTCTCTCGAAAGTACTACTATCGATGGTTGATATATCATTGATACTTCCCGTTAATAATGAGATTATTAAATTTGACACTCTAGATTCAATATCCCCTAATTTATTTGCCTCTATTACTTCCTTTACATTATCAGCATTAATTGAAAAACTATCTATGACCCCCCTTTTTTTCCAGTCTCTTGTTCGTCCAATTAATTGTGTGTAAGAATACTTTCTAGCTAATGCACCTGTATCTTCTAAAAAATCTTCTATATATTCAATAAAGCCATCATTACTAGGATTTTTATCTAGAGTCACAAACATAATCTTATAGTTCTTTATAAGTATTAAAAATCCTAATTCGTATAAATATTCATAATTTCCCGAATCCATTATTGGTCGATCTATTATAAAAATATTGTCTTTAGGTATAGATTGTATTTCTTCGATTCTTTCAATAATTTTTTTAAACGAATCAGATTCTCTCAAATAGCTACTTACTTCATAAAAAATTTTATTATCTTCCATAATTTCCCCTCACCTTTGAGCTTGCTCATAAATCTATTACTATTATATAATGTCATTCTTGTTCAAGCTAGAAAACTCCGAATAATTACTGTCAAAACAAACTAAGAACAAAATCCACAATCTTTTAACATGAGAATTCCTTATGATTGGTCTTACTCTAGTATTTTGTTTGGGGATTAAAAAACTGCCCCACTTTATCCGAAGCCAGCACAAGTTTTCCCATTCCACAACCACTCCTTTAGACCGACATCTCTGCAACAATCCCAATCCCTGAAAAACAGCTTCTTTATATACGATCTCAGCCCTCAATTCAACCGTTTCCAAGATGCAGGTGCATGATGCAAGTCATCAGTAGTGATCATCATCCCATGGCTATCCAGCAAGGAAATATTATTGGCAGCTTTATCCCCCAATTCATTCATAAACCATATCTACCAGTTCTTTAGGTCTAGGCGATACGGCAGATATTTAATTTTGCCTATCGCCTAAGTCTAAATCGTAACTCGTCACCTCGATCACATTAGGCATGTCACACCCGATTGTGGCTCAAAACATAATAGTATTTTTCTTCCAAACAAACGAGAATTTATTGCATTAACAAGGATTTTAATATTATCAATAAACGCAGCCTCATCAAGGAGACCGTTTTTTAGAGACTTACGTCACAGTCTCTCTAATTGTAATTATTATTTGTTCTTTTATTTAAAATTAGCACTAATAAATTTTCTGATTGCAGAAATCTTTTTTAGATACTCAATATTATCTATACTATCCAGCTCCTTGTATTTGCTTCCCTTAATTGAACAAAACTCAATATTGTTTGTAGCTACTAAATATTTATCCTCTATTAACATAAATTCATCTATTTTCTTACTTACATTGGTGTCATTCAAAGATTCTGGCATCTTAAAGGATGTAGTATATCGCAATGTATTTTCATTGATTTTTTCTGGCTTACCTTTTTGAATGTAGCTTTCCACTTTTAAAATCACAGCAAAAATACTGATTTTCATCGTTTTATCTACTATAACAATATAAAAATCAATTTGCGTTATTTCCTTACTACTTGACAAGTCTTTAAGATTAACATCAAGATGGTTTAGCGTGACTGACATGCCATCATTATTATAAATATTTTTATCTTTAATTATATTTATTAGTTCTATACCATTATTAAAAACATTAGCTATATAAATCGTATCAATTTCACCATGATTAACTTGTATACAACCAGATAACTCTAAATTAATTTGATAATACCTATCTTTTTCCATATTTTTCCTTTGTATTGGAGCACCATGATACCTAATATTATATATCGAAAAATCACTAAATTGAGCAATCAATGGAGCACTTATCTCACTAATGCTATTTGAAATAGCCGATAATTCCTTAGATTGAGTAGCAAGCTCATTAGCCACTCGCTGCAATTCAGCACTTTTTGAAGAAAAACGAATTGAAACAACACCAAAAATTACAGAAGCTACACCAAAAATTACTGTAGACACTAAATCACCATTATCTGAAATCCAATTTAACATATGATATATCTCCCTATTAATACTGCGTAAATTGCTAGTTCTAAATAATCTTTATCACTAATATTATTCTAAACTATCATAAATTTTATATTTCTCCCTCACTTCAAACCGCATAAACTATTTTTCTATTTAAACAGTATCCTTGACGGACCCAAGTGCCGTTGACAAAGCGCTTTTTTATCGTCTTGGAAAATCTTCAAAAAAACCGTAAAATTGTGATTTATCCGAATAGTCTGCTCTATACCTACTATTTAGACCTGCCTTTTTAGCAACATCACTTAGCTTTACCAAAAGCTTTCCATCTTCACCTAAAAAGCGGATCCGGTTATTAAAACCGACCATATATATATATTTGACAAGCCGATCGACTAGATATTCAGGATATTCTTCTTGATCGATCTTTTTATAGACTTGTCTCAATACATCTAAAATATCTAATAATCCTGAACTTTTTTCTGGACGTTCTGCTAAACTGTTGTACAATTCGTGAATTACTTCTTTTACGTAATTTACATTAACTTTTTCTGTCATTTTATTTCCCCCTCAAAACTCTTCTTTTCAGACAACTGTGCTCTTTCACAGATCGCACGCAGATCATCGCGCGAAGTTTGCGTGCTTGAAGATGGTATGATACTATCCGATATATTTTCCACCTCTGGAAAAACAGTTCTCGAATCGATCCCTAACATCTTTAAATCACGCTTAAGATCTGACAAGTAAGTTTTTCCATGAAATCTAGGATCGTATCGATACTTTTGCCATCACAGTTTCCCTTCTTTTTTACATAGCTTAACATTTCAGTATCTAAATGAATAGTGTCTACATCGTGATATATTTTCCTGATCTTTTCGCAAGCACGACAAAATTTCCAGATCTCTTTCAGATCCATAAAGTTCGTTGCTAAGTTCCAACATGCTTTAATTATTTATTGAGTAAACTACTATTTTGATAAAAAAGCGCCCTTTACTAGGACGCTTCAGAATGTAGACTAAGTCATCAGAGTATGTGCTCTGGTGACTTTTTTTGTATAATTAAAGAAAACGGTTACGGAGGTGCTCATTATGCTTCACAAAAGTGATCCCAATCTCAAACGCTGTGAATATGCTCGTACTTCTCTAGATGATTTGGTCCCAAAAGATCATTTACTCCGTAAAATTGATCAAATTATTGATTTCTCTTTTATTTATGATCTTGTCGAAGATTCCTATTGTAAAAATAATGGTCGTCCTAGTCTTGACCCTGTACTACTCATAAAGATTCCTTTGATCCAAAATCTATTTGGTATTCGTTCTATGCGTCAAACGATCAAAGAAATTCAAGTTAATGTCGCTTATCGATGGTTTCTAGGACTAGGTTTAAATGATCCTGTTCCTCATTTCTCTACCTACGGTAAAAATTATAAAAGAAGATTTGCTGAAAGCCATGTAATAGAAGCTATTTTTGCTCATATTTTGAAACTCTGTTTAGAAAATGATCTTATCGACACAACTGATATCTTTATTGATGGAACTCATTTGAAAGCTGCTGCTAACAGCCGTAAATATACTACTGAAGTTATTGAAACTAAGTCAAAATTTATGAGTGAAGATCTCGAAAAAGAAATAAATGTAGATAGAGCTAAACATCAAAAGAAACCCTTAAAAGAAGAAAAACCTAAAAAAAAACTAGACAAGTAAAAATATCTAAAACTGATCCTGATAGTGGATGGTTTCATAAGGGTGAACACAAACAGGTTTTTGCCTATAACGTTCAAGCTGCCTGTGATAAAAATGGGTGGCTCTTAGCTTATGTGGTCGGTGCGGGAAATATCCATGATACGCAACTTTTTCCTGAAATATTTGAAAAAGTACGGAAGTACGACCCACAATATATTATCGCTGATTCTGGCTATAAAACACCCACGATCGCACACTTTTTACTATCTCAAGGCATAATTCCCATTCTTCCTTATAAACGCCCAAGGGGCAAAGTTGGTACGCTTAGACCCAAAGATTTTGTTTATGATGAATATTATGATTGTTATTTATGTCCTGGCGATCAAATCTTAATGTACTCCACAACTAATCGAAGTGGTTATCGTGAATATAAAAGTGATCCTACAATCTGTGAAAAATGTCCTTTACTGCACAAATGTACACAAAGTAAAAATCATCAAAGAGTTATCGCTCGTCATGTTTGGCAAGATAGTATGGAAAAATGTGAGGATATCAGGCATCAAACTGGCTCAAAATTAAAGTATGAAGCGCGAAAGGAGACGATCGAAAGAAATTTTGGTTCGGCAAAAGAATATCACAACTTGAGATACGCCCGAGAAGTAGGAATTGATAAAATTCTAGCTAAAGTTGGGTTGATATTTGCGTGCCTAAATCTAAAAAAATTGGTAAAAATACTGGGGAAAAACCCTGTTATATTCGTATATTTCAAAGTATATAGTTATAAAAATACATAAAAAAATAAACTCTATCCGATTTGAATAGAGTTTGTCTACGTTCTGAAGCGCCCTTTACTAGGACGCTTAAATTATCGCTAAAGAACTGTTTCGATCGCCAATGCAACGCCATCGTGATCATTGTCAGCAGTGATCTGATCGGCGATCTCTTTGACGGCTGGGATACCATTTTCCATCGCCACTCCTAATTTGGCAAATTCAAGCATCGACAGATCGTTTTCTTCATCCCCGATCGCCATGACATTTTCGCGTGTGATCTTTAAGATCTCACACAGTTTTACAAGTGCACTGCCTTTATTGACACCTTTTGCATAGGCTTCATAATAAAAACTAGCTGTTTTCATCAGATCTAAACGCTCGCTTAGCGGAGCAAAATATTCACGTTTTGCGATCGCAGGGTCTAAAATCGCAGCATCTTCCACAAACATTGCTTTGACTAAGGGCACGTCACGCAATTCATCTGGAGTACGGTATGAGATCCCCATCGAAACGAGATTGGCTTCATAAAGCGTGTAGTAACCAAGGTCTTTATTACAGGTATAGATCCGATCGGTACTGATCGCATGAAAATGCAGTTGCAATTTACGTGCGATCGCTTCTAGATCGACAAAATCATCGTAAGTGATCCCTTTTTGGAAAAGCGTCTTGCCACTTGTCGTTTCAACGACTGCCCCACCAAAGCAAACAACATATTGGTCATCTTGATCGTCTAGACCTAGTTGTTGTAGTAACGGTTTGACCCCTGGCAATGGGCGTCCCGTGCATAAAACGACTTTGATCCCTTTTTCCTTTGCTTGTCTGATCGTTTGGATCACTTTTTTTGTTAATTTTCCTTGCGAATCAACTAATGTGCCATCGATATCGATCGCTATCAGCTTAATATCCATAAATAACATCCTACTTTCTGCTTTCTAACACTTATCATTTTACAATAAAGCGCTATCAATTGACACAGATATCCCTGTGACTAAGTCTGGCAGACTTCTAGTCAACTTTTGTTTACTTTGTATCCTTTTGAGAAAATTGTCGTAACTTCAAATTTAAAGTATGCAAACTTGATCAGTAACCAAAAACGACTAAGAGCTCCCAGTCGTTTTTATCATTCAGTTTCTTCTGGATAATAGTCGTTTTGTGCCTCGCTTGCTTCTTCAAGCTCTTGTTGCGCTTTTTCGATACTTTCACTTTCTTTTTTGAGTCGTTCGCTCATTTTTTGTGAAGCTTGGACTTGTTCTTGTTGCACCGCTTCAAAGTAGCGCAATGTCTGTCCGATCGGATCAAATTTATACAAAATAAAGGCAAATAAGCCTAAAACACAGATGATATAGATCAAGATCCCGTTGATCCAATTCCTGCGTCGGCGCTTGCGAAAATTAATAATAGCTTTCCCGTGACGTTTTGCTTGATCATAATCGTAGCGCCCAACATAGCCAAAGTATAATGATAATGTCCATTTTCAAATAACCTTTCTAAAGAGCTTTATCTTGAACACAATTTATCAGCTATGCCTTATTTAACACTGACTACCGCGATATAGCGCAGTTCTTTACCGACTTTATTAAAGAATTTATACATCTTCATAAATTGCGGACGATTTTCTTTTTTCAGCCCACGACGCGCGATCTTAAGAGCTCCAAACAAGCCTTCATCGCGGATCATCCCCGCTGGTGACATCAAAGTCATCTTCCCGTAAGTCGCTTGCACACTCGAAAAACCAGCTCGTAAAAAGAGTTTTTGCCACTGCTCAACGTGTAACGGCTCGACATGAACATTGATCGTTTGGCTCAACTGCTGTAATTTAGCCTCTGTTTGTTGTGCTGTATACGAAACATCATGGGTCAAAAGCCGCCCACCTGGTTTTAAAACTCTAAAATACTCTTTGATCGCTTTTTCTTTAGCCTTTCCCTGAAGCATCGTCAACATCGCTTCGTTGACGACGATATCAAATGAATTATCTGGAAAAGATAGCTTTAAAGCATTGCCTTGTTGCACGTGGATCTTTTCAGTCAAGCCAGCTTTTTTGATGTTTTGTTCAGCTTTTTTTAAAGCTTCTTTATCCATATCGACACCAATGATCTGACAACCGTAAGTCTGTGCTAATTCGATCGAAGTCGTGCACATATTGCATGCGACCTCTAAAACTTTACTCTCTTTGGAAAAGCCACCGTGTGCGATCAACCAATCAGTAGCTTTGATCCCACCTGGGCGCAAACGTTTTTTGCCTAAGCGCGCTAAGAAGTGATGTCCGATCTCTTTTTTAGCCATGTACCTATCGCCTTTCTATCTCTGCAGTCTTTTTAATGAAAATATATCTATTGATTCCATTTTATGCTAGCTCATGAGATCAAATCAACACTCAACCGTTTTCGGATAAAATATGGCAAACAAACATCCCATAAGCCAAAGACTTATGGGACGATCTTATGCTAACAATAGGCGTAAGCGCAAAAGTAAAACAAGTAGCGTCAGTAGTAAAAGCACTCCAAAACTTATGGATAAGCTCAGCTGCTCTTTAGTTGGGCGTTGCCAAAAACGATAATTTGCTTGACGCTGATAGAAGTAGATCAACAAAATTCCCAAGAAATTCAAGCTCACCCCCTGTTGGATCAAAGCTAAACTTAAATATAGTGGGCGTTCACTCGGTGCGATCCGCCACAGTCCTGCTGCCAAAAGAACATTGATCCCTGCCATAAGGACTCCTAAAGCTAGTTCAGGGAATGTTTTTAATAACATGCTCAGCTCTTTTCCTTGCTCAGCAGCGCGTAAAAAGAGATAACTAAACAGGATGTGATATGATTCCCCTAGAGTGGACACGGAAATAATAAAGATTCTGTGATCACTCTAGGGGGATTTTTTATGTCTAGAAGAACTACTAAACATACACTTGAAGAAAGATACCAGGCAGTCTCCGAGTATCTTAGTGGACAATATAGTAAGTACTTTATCTGCCGGAAATATACCATTTCTAAAAATACATTTGATAATTGGATCAGAAAATACAAAGCTGGCGGTTTAGATGGCTTAAAAGAGTCTAGAACCTGGAAAGAATATTCAGTTGAATTAAAAACAACTGCGGTTCTAGAATATTTAGAAAATGGACGTTCACCAAAGAAAATTTGTGATAAATACAATATTTCGAGTGTTTCGGTTTTACGTAAATGGATCAACTTGTATACTAATGGAAAAGGCTTTAAAGCTACCATTGGAGGTCGTAATAGAATGAAACATGGACGTAAAACTACTTTTAAGGAACGGCTCGAAATAGTTCAGTATACACTTGCTAATAATAAGAATTATCACAAAGCGATCGATAAATATAATGTTTCTTATTCCCAAGTCTATAATTGGGTCAAAAAGTTTGAAGTAGATGGCGAAAAGGCATTATACGATAATCGTGGTAAAACAGTTAAAGATCGTGATTATAAGACTCTTTCTGAAACTGAGCGTCTCAAGCTTGAGATCCTACGTTTGAAAGAACGTAATAAATATCTAGAAGCAGAAAATATCGTTTTAAAAAAATTGGACGAACTCGAAAGGAGGAGATAAGCTTTATACCTAAAAATCTGCGTTTTAAAGCTATTCAGGAAGTTCTTAAAGAGTTTCCACAAATTGAACTCTGGATCCTTTGTGCGATCTTAAATGTATCGCGCTCAGGGTATTATCGTTATTTAACTGCTCCAAAATCACAATGTACTTTGGAAAATGAATGGTTAAGTGAGATCATAAAAAAAGAATTTCATGCTTTAAATGGAATTTACGGTTCTAGAAGAATGACTCTTCTTATCAATCGAAAGTATCAAAAACAATATAACTTCAAACGTATTCGTCGCTTAATGAGAGTCCTTGGTTTATATTCAGTAATTCGTCGCAAACGCCGAGGTTGTACTCGTTCAGAACATTTAAACTACGAAGAAAATACTTTAGGTCGTGATTTTTCCGCTACTAGACCTAATCAAAAGTGGGTGACTGATGTCACTTATTTAGAATATGGCTTAGGACAAAAAGCTTATTTAAGTGCGATCAAAGATCTATACGATGGATCTATCATAAGTTTTGAAATTAGTAAAAGAAATGATAATCGGCTTGTCATGAAGACTTTAGAAAAAGCATTCACGCATTTAAATGAAGCTAATCTACTTCTTCACAGTGATCGTGGATTTCAATATACTTCAAAGGAATATCTTCGGTTGACCTCAAGGCATGGTGTTACAAGAAGTATGTCTCGAGTGGGGAAATGTATCGATAACGCACCAATGGAAAGTTTTTGGAGTCATTTCAAGACAGAATGTTATTATTGGCTAAAATGTGAAACATATGGAGAACTTGTAGAAATGATCGAAAACTATATCAAGTTCTACAATACCCAACGTTACCAAATAAAACTAAACAGCCTGACTCCAGAAGAATACCGGAATCAGGCTGCCTAGAATTTTAATTATTTAGTTGTTCACTTGACGGGTCTCAGATCAATGATACTCGTTGTGACCCAATAACCTAACAAAAGTTTGTGCAAAAATTCTGGGCGCTTAAAAGTTCTTGTGAGCATTTGTTCCACCTCATTTCTCTAACATCGATTCTGTCAACTTACGGAAAATATAATCGACGACTACGGCTAATGCAACTAACGACTCGACTTTCTTTTCTTTGAAGACGGAAAAAGGTGTTACTTTGTAGTGGAGCGCAAAGTCAGAGTGGTTAGCAAAAGTATTTTCTCCAAAACGTGTGATACTCATCACAGGGACATTTTTTAACGTCCACATAAAGAGATTTTCTTTGATATTTTCAGTCTCACCACTGAGCGAAGCAATGATCACGACATCATCTTTTGTGATCATCTCCATCGCCATATCTAGTTCTGTCTTATTCGGGATCGTCAAAGCGCGTTTCCCTAACTGTAAAAGATTTTTAGCAAATTCATCTAACGCTTTTCGCTGAGCAAAACCTGTCCCGTAACAATAGATCGTGCTCGCATTGCGCAGATGATCCGTCAGTGCTTCCCATTCGACATGTTCTAGCCCTTTGATCGTCTGAATGATGTCGGCTAACTGCAACTCAGAAAACATCTCTGTCGGTGCCTTTTCTTTTTTGACGCTAGCTTTTAAAAAATATTTAAATTCTGAAAAGCCAGCAAAACCCAATTTGCGTACAAGTCGCAAGATCGTCGATTTCGAAGTATAGGTCGCTTTCGCCAGATCTGTGATACTGATCTGACTAACAACTTCCTTATTATTTAACACATAACGTAAGATGACTTTATCCAGATCGCCGAGCTTTTTCTGATGATCTGTGATCAATTCCTCAAGTGTCATGCTTTTTCCCCCGATCATTAAGACTATGCTAAATTATAGCATAAGACTAACGATCGTCTAAAGTTATCTTAACTAAGCTCAGGCCAAAACTCTTTATTGGCTTCGATCAAGTCGTCTAAGATCTGTTTAGCAACTCTTGCATTTGGAATGATCTTTGAAAGTGTCAAAGCTTGCCATAATTTTTGGTAAGAATGTTCTGCCCAAGCTTCAACGACTAATTTTTCAACTGCAACTTGTTGTTCCATCAAGCCTTTTTGGAAACGAGGGATCGGTCCTTGAACGAGGGGTTCAGGACCATTTTTCCCCACGATACATGGAACTTCGACCATCGCAGTTGGCTCAAAATTGCTCAACGCCCCATTATTTTCCACGATCAGTAACATCCGTTCGTGAGTGTTATAGGCGATCGCCCGAGCAAGATCAACGATATAACTTGCATGTTCATCGACTTCTAAACTCGTCTCAGCCGCGGTTTGTTTAGCTACGATCTTTTCGCATTCACCAAAAACATGTTTTTCGCGTCCATCCATCACTTCGTTAGCTCGCGTATAGTTTGGATCGGCATGTTCAACTTCATCTTGCGAATAAAGATAGTATTTCAAATACGTATTTGGCAAAGTCGTTGGGTCGACTGCGTAAACTTCACGTGCTTTGGCAAATGTATGCATCCAACTTGGATCAGTATGTTGTGAACTTTCATCTTCAAGTTCTTCTTTCAATGAATAACCATATTGCGCGACATGTTCTTTGATCTGTGGCATCAGATCATTACCAGCATGATCGTAAATACCAGTCCACCAACCAAAGTGGTTTAGACCATAGTAACGCACTTCCATCTCTTTGCGGGATTTAAGCCCGATCGCATGTGCCATGCGCTCTTCGATCCCGACTGGCATATCACAAATATTGATGATCTTAGCTTGTGGGCGTAATTTACGCGTAGCTTCAGCCACGATCGCAGCTGGATTTGAGTAGTTGAGCATCCAAGCATCTGGCGAATATTTTTCCATATGATCGATCAACTCTAAGACACCACCGATCGAACGCATCCCGTATGCGATCCCACCAGGGCCACAAGTCTCTTGCCCGATGACGCCATATTTAAGCGGGATCTTTTCATCTTTTTCACGCATCGCATAGAGCCCGACCCGAATATGCGCCATTACAAAATCGACATCGCTAAAAGCGGTTTCAGGATCAGTCGTCGCTACAAACTTGATCTCAGGCGCTTTTTCTTTTAAGATGATCTCGCATGCATCAGCGATGACTTTTTGTCTAGAAGCTAAATTATCATAAAATTTGATCTGGCGGATCGGAAACTTATCAAGATTTTCCAGTAACATCAAAACGATCCCCGGAGTAAATGTACTCCCACCACCAGCGATCACGATCGAAAATTTCTTATCCATTTTTTATTCCTCCATTATCCATTGATCTTCATTAATTCTTCAAACTGTTCTTTGACTTGTGGAACATCTAAACCAACAATAACTTGTAAAGCATTACCTTTTCTTACCACTCCGTGAGCTCCGCCAGCTTTAAACGCTGCATCAGATCCAACTAAACTTGGATCTTTGACCGTCAAACGTAACCGTGTCGCACAGTTGTTCACCTTCTCGACATTGTCTTTTCCGCCGACCGCTTCAAGATAGATCGCTGCTTGCTTTCGATACTGCGCATTTGGACTTTGAGCTTGACTTTGACTAGCTGGCGCTTTTCCAGCTTGTTTATCTTTATAATCTTGTTTGGAATAAAGTTTGATATCTGCTTCTTGATCTAAGTCACGTCCTGGCGTCATGATATTGAATTTTTCGATCAAGAATTTAAAGACAACAAACCAGATAAGCGTAAAGATCAAACCGATCACGATATGGGTCACGACCATCCCAGCGTGATTTGAAAAAACTGGGATCCAATTTCTAGTCAAGAGATCGATCAAGCCTCCCCCCATATCACCAACGACTCCAAAGGTATAAAGCGTCGCTGCTAAAGTCGCCGCTAAGACAGCGTGGATCGCAAACAACGGTGGTGATAAGAACAAGAAAGTAAATTCAAGTGGCTCGGTGATCCCCGATAAGACAGCCGTCAAAGTAACAGGGATCAGCATCGAAAGCACTTTTTTCCGATTTTCAGGCCGAGCGGTGAAATAAAAGGCCGCTGCGATCCCAGGAGCACCGAAAACTTTTGAATTCCCATGTAAGGCAAAGCCACCTTCTGGGAAAAGAGTTTTCAAGGCTTTCGTTGAATGTGAAAATTCATTTAAGTGTGCAAACCAATACTGCGTGATCCCTCCTTCGACGACAGCTGGTCCAAAAACAAATGGTGTATACACAAAGTGATGTAGTCCAGTCGGGATCAAGATCCGTTCTAAGAAAGTATAGATCCAAACGCCAACGACACCTGAAGTTGCTAAAAGCGCTTGTAAAGACCCGATCCCCAATTGGACCTTTGGCCAGATAAAACAAGTCAATAAAGCAACCGGCAACATCAAGAAGAAACCTAACACGACAACATAAGACGATCCTTGAAAGATCCCTAAGAAATCTGGCAATTTCTTTTCAAAATAGCGATTGTGTAAATACACGACTAGCGCTGAGATAAAGATCGCACCGATGATCCCGGTATCTAACGTTTTGATCCCTGCGATCAACTTTAGGCCACTGTCTCCACCAGCTGCTTGCTTGAAATTAACGCCAAAACTTGACCCTGATAATTGCAACATCGTATTGATGAAATAATTGAAGGTCAAATACGTCACAACTGCTTCCATGACCGCGCGTGCATTCGCTGTTTTAGCTAACCCGATCGGTAACCCTATCACAAACAAAAGCTCCATATTATTGAAAACAGTCCACGAACCATTTTCAACGATCTTCCAAAAGTTATACCAGAGCGTTCCCTTAGTTGCGAGAGTGCCAACTAATAACGGGTTAGTCAAAACGATCGCGATCGAGACCATGATCCCTGCAAAAGAAAAGAGTAACACGGGTGTAAACATCGCTCCCCCAAAGCGTTGGATCTTCTCCATCATTTAAACTCACTACCTTTCCTAAAAAGCTTTAACTCCTTTGACACTCTAAGCATAGCATTTAATGTATTCGCTTTCAGCATTTTTTAGAAAAGTGAGACTTCCTTTCAAGTAGGAGAACAAAGTTTCAACTGCTGGGAATTTTCCCACAAAAAAAGGCAGCGTCTACCACACTACCTTAGATATATTGATCTGCCTCATTTCTTTGATCTGTTCGCTCACTTTATGAAGCTAGTATATAGCAGAAATTTTCCTAAAAAAGTTACTTCTCATTTATGACAGCATATGTGAAACGTATATTCAAAAAATTTTCCTGCGAAAGCATGGCGCCTTGGAAAAACTTATCTTCATTATCGTAAATCTCAGATAAGTTATCACAGCTCTTTTTTGAGCGCCTGAGCCTGATCGCTTCTATCAAGGCGGGACACAAAAAAATACTTCCCACAAAGTACTTTGTAGGAAGTATCTACCAGTCTCTCTTGTTTGACAGAGACTCTCTTTATTATTAACGAGTTGAGTAGTTTGGAGCTTCTTTGGTGATCTGTACATCGTGTGGATGTGATTCACGTAGACCTGCACCTGTGATCTGCACAAATTGTGCGTTATCATTCAATTCTTTCAAGTTAGCAGCTCCAACATAACCCATACCAGCGCGAAGACCACCATCCATTTGATAGACGATATCAGCAACGCTACCTTTATAAGCTACGCGACCTTCGATCCCTTCTGGCACAAGCTTATTAGCTTCATTGACAGCACTTTGGAAGTAGCGGTCAGAAGAACCATGAGTTGAGTCCATCGCACCTAAACTCCCCATACCACGATATGTCTTGAAGCGCCGACCTTCATAAATGATCGTTTCACCTGGAGCTTCATCTGTTCCAGCTAACATCGAACCTAACATGACAGCATTCCCACCAGCTGCGATCGCCTTAACGATCTCACCTGAATATTTGATCCCACCATCGGCGATGATCGTTTTGCCGTATTCACGTGCGACACTAGCTGCATCATAGATCGCTGTCAATTGAGGTACCCCGACCCCAGCCACGATCCGTGTCGTACAGATCGAACCTGGTCCGATACCAACTTTAACGACATCAACGCCCACATCAAACAAAGCTCGTGTTGCTTCTGCTGTAGCTACATTACCAGCGATCAACGTTGCCTCTGGGAAATGTTCGCGGATCTCTTTGATCTTGCGGATAACACCAGCTGAGTGACCATGAGCTGTATCGATCACTAAAGCATCCGCTCCAGCTTCTAATAATGCTGTTGCCCGTTCAAACGTATCACTTGTTACCCCAACAGCAGCAGCAACTAATAAACGTCCATGTTCATCTTTAGCTGAATCAGGAAATTCAACGACTTTTTCGATATCTTTGATCGTGATCAGCCCTGTCAATTGCCCTACTTCATTTACGATCGGTAATTTTTCGATCTTATGTTGTTGTAAGATCGCCTCAGCTTTTTCTAAAGAAGTTCCTTCTGGAGCTGTGATCAAGTTTGTTTTTGTCATAACTGAACCGATCTCAACACTGCGATCAGAGACAAAGCGAAGGTCACGGTTGGTAATGATCCCACAGAATTTACGACTATCCAATGATTCAACGATCGGAACACCGCTGATCCGATATTTACTCATCAAGCCTTCTGCTTCAGCCACACTGTGTGTTGGTGTCAAGAAGAACGGATCAATGATCACACCGCTTTCTGAGCGTTTGACTTTGTTGACTTCATCAGCTTGGCGTTCGATCGACATATTCTTGTGGATGACCCCTAAGCCCCCTTGACGAGCCATAGCGATCGCCATCGAAGATTCTGTCACCGTATCCATACCAGCACTGATGATTGGGATATTCAACTTAAGATTCTTAGCTAACTGCACGCTAAGATCTACCTCATTTGGCAAAATATTACTTTCTGCCGGAATCAATAAGACGTCATCAAACGTCAAGCCTTTTTTATCAAATTTTGTATCCCAATTGGACATCGTAGACTCTCCTTTATTTTGAAATATGATATTGTCTTATAATTTACAAAAAAATCTTTACGATTGCAACCCTTTGACTCATTATTTTGGGGAAAAATCTTTAATTTTATAAAAATCGTTTTCTAATATTCGTGATCACTGCGATCTTGACTTTGATGTTCAGCTGCTTTTAATTCAGCTTGGAGCCATAACGGCAATGGCTTTTCAAAGCATAACTTCATGCTGACTGCTTTACGTTTCTTTCCGTTTTTGAGCAACTCTTCTTCTTGGACCGACTTAGGATCGATCGTTGCTTGCCCAACATAATAAAATTCCGCTTGAAAGGCATCCGTTGGTTTGATAAATAGCGGAAGTTGCACTTTTGCCCGCCCTTGCTCATCTTGTGCTAAAAGCTCTTGAACTTCTTTAGAAGCCAAGGAACGGGGACTCCGCGTATACCACTTGATCTGTTCATTATTAGTGATCTCATTTTGATAACCATGCTTTAGTGTCTGCGGTCGATAAGTGATAAAGATCGGACAAACATCTGCGACCACGCGATAACCATACAGTGGGGCGCTGATGTCTTTACGCCAATCAAGTAAACGACAGACATCCTTACGCGTATACTTTTGATACAATGTGAAGCGTCGCTCGCTTGCATATTCAGCACTCAAAGCAAGACCTGTTTTGATGATATCTATAAAATGCGTTTTAAAAAGTTCTAGCTGTAAAAAGTTACGTACAGTTTCATTAAACATATAAGTCGCATCTTTTACAACGATCAGTGGCTCTTTTCCGTAAAGATCTTGCCGAAGTGTTTTCCCTGCTTTGACTGCAAAAAAGCGTAAAGATAAGATCTCTTGCACTGAAGCGAGCACTTGTTCATCACAATAACAGTTATTTTGCCTTAAAAGCTGCCTAAATTCTGTTTGCGAAAGACTATTTTTAGCTAGGAGCGCTTCTAGCAAAAGTAATTCATGCTTTCTTTTCCCATTCAGAAGTTCGTTTTCCAAAAAATATAAATATTGCTCAGCTTTTTTCGGAAGCGCCGCAACGACTTTTAAACGTTTCAATAAAGCGTAATATCCATTTAAATTTTGATTTTGCGTAAAGATCTGCGGATCAAGCTCATTTTCTTGATAGAAATCATAACGCCATGGAGTCCGACCTAATTTCTTTTTCAAGCGCTCATAGCTTTGACGCAGGCGTTTGAGCGCATCAAGTTTAGTGCTAGCGATCGCTTCAAAGATCCGTTGACGCGAGATCAGATCAAAATTGATCGTTGCCAAGTGATAGACGACTGTCTTTTTCAGATCTGCTAACAACCGATCTTTATTTAAAAAACGGTCATTTGTCAAAGCTTGTGGGATCAAATAGTTATTTTTATAATTACCGATAAAGTCCAACACGAGAACACTTTCTTTTTGAGGAAAACGTCGCAACCCGCGTCCTAATTGCTGGGCAAAAACGATCTTTGACTGCGTATTACGCAATAAGACCACTTGATCGACACAAGGGATATCGATCCCTTCATTGAAAATATCAACTGTGATCAAATACTTAAGTTGTCCAGCTTCTAATTTTTGGACGGCTTTTTTTCTAGCACTTGAACTATCATTATTAGTCAACGCTAAACTCGGATAGCCTTGAGCAGAGAATGCCTTGGCCAGCGCTTTGGCCTCATCTTGTCGACTACAAAAAACAAGGCCTCCACGACTTGTCTCGTTTCCATAGTAAGCAAGCTGTTTTAAAATATGCTTGACTCGCTCTGGGGCAGTCAATTGGCTCAAAGTCGCCTTTTCAGACACTGTCTCCCCTAAAAATTCGTAATCAGTGACTCCGATATAATCAAAGGGACACAACATTTCTTCTGCAAGGGCGTCTTCTAAACTGATCTCGTAAGCGATCTGATGATCAAAAGCTTGATAAACATCAAAATCATCCATACGTTCTGGTGTTGCTGTCATCCCTAGCCAAAAAGCTGGCTCAAAGTGAGCCATCAAGCGTTGATAACTAGCTGCTCCAACGTGATGGGCTTCATCAACTAAAATATAATCAAACTCATCGGCAGCAAATTGCGCTAAATTTTCAGGACGCGCTAATGCTTGGATCGTTGCAAATACATACTTCGTCTTTTTTTCATGCTGTCCTCCACCATAGATTCCATAATCAAAACGAGCTCCCCCTAAAACCTTTTGAAAACTCTCCAACGTCTTGTGTAAGATCTGTTCGCGGTGAACGACATATAAAAAGCGTTTTGGAGCATAATTTTTAACATCAAAAGCACCTAAATAAGTCTTCCCAGTTCCAGTCGCTGAGATGATCAAAGCTTTTTTGGCCTTTTCTTTTGTACGCAAAATTTGGAGTTTTTTCAAAGCTTCGGTCTGCATTTTATTTGGCGCCAGTTTGCTTGGTCGCTGTTTTGGCCTTTGGATCACTGGAGCTACGTAATTTTTGCGATAATTTGTAATAAAAGTCTGATCGAGCACAAGCGCTTCTTGTTCAAAGTTCGCTAACTGGGTAAAGATCTCTTGGGCCAACCGTCCTTTAGTTTGACTCGAGATCTTTAGGTTCAATTCACTATTTTTCAATAATGCCTGGCGGGTAAAATTTGAACTCCCGATATACGCTGTTTGATGATCTTTATGCCAAAAGAAGTAACCTTTAGCATGGAAGCCTGGGGTCTGAACGATCTTGACTGTCACATTTGGCAGTTTCAATAATTCCGTAAACATTTCAGGCGTATTAAAACCTAAATAGTCCGAGGTCAAGATCGTCCCGTGCACGCCTTTTTGGGATAATTGCGCTAATGTTATTTTTAACGCAACTAACATCTCGCTTGTGATAAACGCAGGCGCTAACACAAATTTTTGACAGGTCAAAAGTTCTTGCTGTAAATATTCCCACACAGTCTCGGTCGCATTATTAGTGATCAATTTAGGGCCATAATTATCGTTAGCCTCATACTGCTCGCTATCGATCAGTCCTGCTAAAAGTGCTTCTTTTAAAGCTTCATTTTCCATTTGAGATCACCTTTTCTAGATCAGTTTGTTTGATCAATTCCAGTGCTTCTTTAGAAGCTTCGAGCCATTTTACTTCAGCTAACTCAGTCGGTTTGAGCCACCGATATTCGCTAGCTGCGACTAAGTGTAAATTTTTTGTCAAAAGTTTTGTCCAAAAAAAGTCGATCGTCAATTCTCCATAAGGCATTTGATAAGTACGCTTTACAGGTAAACGTCCATAGACCTGACACTCATCGCCCAGCTCTTCTTTGACTTCACGCTTACAAGCTTCTTTTGCCGTCTCGCCCAATTCGACTTTTCCGCCTGGAAACTCCCAAAAGCCTCCACCGAGACGCTCTTTTTTACGTTTAGCTGCTAAGATCTTTCCTTCAGAAACGATCACTGCTGCGGCCACTTGCTTCATTTTTTTCCTCCTCGATCTAAAATAGCTCGTCTTTGAACTTATTTTACCTCATCGTTTATTCTTTTTACTAGTAAAAAATAAGTGCTCAAGTTGACTTGAACACTTATCTGACACTATTTTGTTTCTTCTGTTTGAGCTTGATTCTTGACTTCGAGCCATTCGATATAATTGCGGCTAAAGTCAGTGACTTTGATCTCTAAGTCGCCTAACGTCACAACTGCTCCAAGTTTGATCTTGTAATTTTCTAAGAGATATCCAGCGATCGTGACACTTTCAGCCTCTTGAAAATCTTTGATCGAAACATTGAAGTAACGTTCAAAATCATACAATGTCGTCTTCCCTGAGACCCGATAAGTTCCATCATGATTATCGACGATATCTTCTTCGATCACATCATCAGCTTCATCACGAACTGTTCCAAAGAGTTCTTCATAAATATCACGGTCAGTTACGATCCCACTAGTGCCCCCATATTCATCAAGGACGACAACGATCGGGGTCTGCTTTTGGATCATACTTTGTAATAATTTCTGGATCGGAGTTACTTCAGGTACCGTGATGATCGTCCGCATCAACTTACTGATCCGAACTGAATCATCAACTTGTGCTTGACGGATCATGTCGTAGATATAAACGTAACCTAAGATCTTATCTTTGTCATTGTTAGCCACGACTGGATAACGAGTATATTTTTTATCTAAATACTTATTGATCACATCCCGGACCGTATCGGTGATATCGACCACTTCTAAACTCGTCCGATCGATCATGATATCTTTGGCAACTTTATCATTGAATTCAAAAGCCCGTTGCATATAGACAAAATCATCTTTATCGATCGCCCCACCAGTTACCGCATTCCGTGAAATATTCAAGATCTCATTTTGTGACAAAACATCTTGCCCCTCGCCAGCTGGTTTTAAGCCAACTAAGCGCACGATCCCTGAAGCTGAAGCATTCAATAACCAGACAAACGGATAAAAGGCAACATGAAAATAATGTAACGGTGTGACGATAAACATCATCACTTTAAGGGGCATATCGATACTGATGTTTTTAGGTACGATCTCAGTTACGACCACTTCAAGGTAAGTCAAGATCACGACCCCTAAAACAGCACTGATCGCAACAGTCGTCGCATGATTGATCGGCATAAAACCTAAAAGATCAGTCAAGATCTTTGTCAAAGTATCAGCCCCGATCCACCCTAAAATGATCCCTGTTGTTGAGATCCCGACTTGGGTCGTTGAAAGATACTCATTCATATTCGTGACCATCTTTAAGGCTAACTTGAGCTTACGCTTATTACCGTTTCCTGCTTCAAGTGCACTTTCGATCGCACTTTTGCGGACCGAGACGATCGCAAATTCAGCCGCCACAAAAAAGGCTGCAAAATAAAAAACAACTAAAATGATGATCAGATTGGTTAACGCCTGACCACTAGACATATATTTCCATCCCCATTTCAAAAATTAAACTTAGGTTTCTTATCTATAATAATATCATCTTTTGTCTAAAAGAAAAAATATTCCCAGTAAAAACAAAAAAGACTAGGATCGTCCTAGCCTTTTTCTACTTATTTTGTGCTTTTAGCAGGTAAAACAGCACCGTCAAATTCTTTTTCGATCCATTTTTGTGTTGATTTAGATTGAAGTGCTTTGACTAATTTTTTGATCGCTGTTTTGTTCTTATCGCCTTTACGTACCGCAATGATGTTGACGTATGGTGAAGATTTCTTTTCTAGAGCGATCGCAGTTTTAGCAGGATTGATCCCAGCTTGTACAGCATAGTTAGCATTGATCACTGTAGCATCGGCTTCATTTGATTCATAAAGTTTTGGCATCAATTTAGCTTCAAAGGTATGCTTGAATTGAATATTTTTCTTATTTGTTTTGATATCATCAAAAGTTGCATTTGTCAGATCAGTACCTTTTTTCAAAGTGATCAGACCTGCATCTTTAAAGATCTGTAAGACCCGACCGTAATCAGCGACATTGCTTGAAACATAAACTGTAGCATTTTTCGGGAGATCTTTTAGGTTTTTATATTTCTTTGAATAAACACCGATCGGTTCAAGGTGAACACCACCAGCATTGATCAAAGTCCCATTGTTCTTTTTGTTCCAGTTTGTCAAAAATGGTGTATGTTGGAAATAGTTTGCATCTAATTCTTTATTAGCTAAAGCTTTGTTTGGCAAAATGTAGTCGTTGAAAACTTTGATCTTTAAATCGATCCCTTCTTTTTTCAACTCAGGTTTGACATGTTCTAAAATTTTAGCATGTGGTGAAGAAGAAGCTCCCACCGTCAATGTTGTATCTGCTTGGGCACGTTGACTAAAAAGCGCGCCCCCAAAAACTACTGCTGCTGTGGCTAAAGTAGCCCCTAAGATCTTTTTAAAATTTTTCATGATAATTCCTCCTTTTAAATTTTAACGTTTATCTAATGCTTTAACAGAACGATCACCGATAAATTGGAAAATAAAGACGATCACGACGATCACTGCTGTTGCAACTAAAGTTATCGCGTTGTTATACGATTGGAACCCGTCTGTATAAGCTAACTGACCTAAGCCCCCAGCACCGATCGCTCCTGCCATCGCGGTATAACCGATCAAAGAGATCGCCGTGACTGTGATCCCAGAAACTAAGGCTGGTAAGCTTTCAGGGATCAAAACTTTGTAGACGATCTGCCATTTAGTCGCGCCCATCGCTTCAGCTGCCTCTAAAACTCCACCATCGATCTCGTGGAAAGCCAATTCGACTAACCGAGCGTAAAACGGAGCCGCTGAGATAACAAGCGAAGGGATCGCCGCCTTAGCTCCAGTGATCGCACCAACGATCACTTGTGTTACTGGTAAAAGTAAAACGATCAAAATGATGAATGGGATCGAACGAAAGACATTTACAAATAAGGCCACGATCCAGTTCAAGCCGCGTACAGCTAAACTTTGACTATCAGATGTCTCATATAACAATAGTCCTAACAGTAACCCTAAGACCGCCACGATCACGACTGAAACGACTGTCATCCAGATCGTCTCCCACGTCGCTGCCCACATGTTTGGCCAGTTGACGGTACTAAAATCGAAATATGAAGCTAAGCCTTGTTCATTCATGTTCGATCACCTTCGCTTCCACTTGAAATTCTTCTACGAGCGTTAATGCTTCCTTGATCTGTTCTTTTGGTCCGACAAATTGAACGAAGAGCGAACCGATCGTTCCTTTATCAGCTAATTGATGGATATTTCCCTCCAAAATACTGATCTCTAATTCAGGAAATCTTTTACTTAATTCATTGACGACTGGACGTTCAACTTCTTGCCCATGAAATTTTAATTCTACTAATTTACCTTCAGGATTCTTTTTCAACAAGTTAGCCACAACTTGTTGAACATCAGCTGTTTGTTTAGGATCAACTTCAGCACTGACAAAGCGCTTTGTCAATTCTTGTTGTGGATGGGTAAAAACTTTTGAAACAGGTCCTTCTTCGATGACTTGCCCAGCTTCCATCACAGCTACCTTATCTGCTAAACGGCGGATCACATGCATCTCATGCGTGATGATCACGATCGTCAATTGTAGTTTTTGGTTGATCTCGTCGAGAAGATCTAAAACTTCATCCGTTGTTTGGGGATCTAGCGCACTTGTTGCTTCATCTGAGATCAAGATATCGGGATCATTGGCTAAAGCACGAGCGATCCCGACGCGTTGTTTTTGTCCGCCTGACAATTGAGCTGGATAGGCATGGATGCGATCACCTAGTCCCACTAGTTGGGCCAAATGGGTAGCTTTTTTACGTCGCGTGACTTTATCGACTCCAAGTAATTCCAAGGGGAACTCGATATTTTCAAGCACTGTTCGAGACCATAAAAGATTAAAATGTTGAAAAATGATCCCGATCTTTTTGCGTTGTTCCCGCAATGCTTTCCCTTTTAAATTGTCGGTCCGCGTTCCATTGATGATGACTTCACCACTTGTTGGGACTTCTAAACCACTTAACATGCGGACCAAGGTACTTTTCCCAGCACCTGAGAACCCAACTATCCCAAAAACTTCACCTGCTTTGATCGACAGATCGACATTTTTTACAGCAGTGACTTGTCCTTCAGCTGTTGCAAATGTTTTTGAGATATTTTTAAATTCAATCATTTGACCACTACTTTCTATGATTTATTTGATATTAGAGCAAAAAAAAAGCTTTCATCCTACAAAGGACGAAAACTCGCGGTACCACCTTATTTTCCTATTTTTTCTCAAAAATAGGCTCATCAACTACTACCTCAATGACAGTAGTCTCAAATTATATCGCATTAAAACGGACCGCAAGCTTGCACCAACAATCAAACTCCGAGCTCATCTTCACTGGTTTTTTCGATCCTCTTTTTCAGCTCCCAGAGGTCTCTGTTAAATCTACTCCGACACAGCTACTCTTCTCATCAACGTTTTTTAGTTATTCATTTATTGTTGTTTTGATATTATCGTTAATTATCTCATTTGTCAATACAGTTTTTTAATTTTTCAAAAATTTTTCTAGCCAATCAGTTCAAAAATCCTTTATTTTCAAGATTTTATCACAAAATAAAAAATGATAATTATTAATTTTCAAAAAGAAAAAAATTTATTAACTAAAAAAACAAGATGATCTTTAAGTCCTCACCTTGTTTTTTAGCATTCTTTTTTAAACAGCCGGCGTTTTGGCGGCATTATTTTCTTGGATCGTTTTTAAACTTTCAGCAACTGCGATCAAAACCGCTTCTTGTCCCTGTCCCGCCGCAAAATCTTTAGCAGGACAGATCTGCATGATATGTAAACCAGAAGCATTTAATGCAGGTGATACGACGACTAGATAAACATTAACAGGAACTTCTTGTTCAGGATCATTGAAAAAATTGCTGACCCGATTGATATTTTCAAACGGTAAATTGATGATCCCCGTTTCCAAGCGGATATAGATCGGATCAGTCGTTGTTTCGAGCATCAACTCAGCTTGTTCTAACTGAGCTTCTTTGATCGCTTCACTTTCTTTTTCAATGATCGGGGCTAAACTCTCAGCTAGCCCGAACTTTTCCACTTGTTCAAGTTTAGCAACGATCGTATCTTTTTTGTACTTTTCTTCGGTGATCGCCGTAATAAAGTCGCTAACTTTGATCTCCATTTTCTCACATCCCATTTTGATCTTGACAACATTCTACACAAAAGTTGCGTAAATTACAAAAAATCCACTGGTCACTTTACTATAAATTTTTGTCCATGTCAAAAGTAAGCTTAGAAAGTTCTAAGCCAGACGTTACTAGCTCAGCGATCGCTTGCATCGTCTCTTTTTTCATCAAAGCAACTAATTCATGGTTTTTCTCAGTCAATAGATCAGTTAAAGCTTGCCCTGAAAGAACTTTAGCTTCTGCATCACTTTGAGCTAAAAAGGCATATTTAGCTTCTGTTAATTTTGTGAGGTAATCGATATTTTTCTGAGAAAAATGATCGTAATGAGCTTCAACGAGCATTGAAAGTGTGCGATACATCCAGTAAGCATCTTTGATATCATACTCAAGCGAAGTTTGACTATAGCTTGGATCAGTATCATCTGCATTCGTATAAAAGGGCACGTAAGGTGTAAATGATGGGATCCCTAAGCAGATCCACATCAAGGCTGCTTGCTCAGTTGGAACATCGTTTCTGATCTGTAAAATATGTGAATTTTGCGTACGGTTCAACGAGATCGGGCGAAAACGTGATTTATCAGCTTCACTCCCTGTTCCTAAAGGATCATATTGCGTTTCGTTATAGTGTGAAGCTAGGACATACTCTAGATCAGCTACACTCAATAAGCGATCAGCATGACAAATAAACGGTAACTCGCTTGAAGTTGGACCTAAGTCTTGTTTACCACTCAAATAGCGTTGACCGTACCAAACACGAGGTGTATTGTAGTGCCGATCTTTTTTAGTATCTGTCCCAAAGATCTTGCGAAAATCAAACCCTGAGCTGGCCGGATTCAAATGGTGTTTCTCAACAAATTCAGCTAGCCCTTCAGACCACATATAGTTTTCTGGATCATTAAAATCGATCTCTTGTTGTGCGACTTGATTGGCCGTGATCACATACGCATCATCTGGGATCCGAGTCGCTGCAAAATGATGACCTGTGACGATCTCCATATACCAAACTTCATCTTTATCGGCAAATAAGACCCCATTACCTTCAGGAGAACCATATTTTTGGATCAATTCACCTAAATAACGCACCCCTGCGCGCGCAGAATCTATGTACGGAGCGACTAAAGATTGGAGCGAATCTTCTGCGATCCCATCTTTGACATACGGATCATAGGCTAAAGCACGTGGTGAAGCATAGACCGACTCAGTTGCAGACATCGCAACATTTTTTTCATTGATCGAGCTTTCTCCAAAATAACCAAGACCAGAAACATCAACATTTGGTGTCATCGTTGTTCTTTGACCTGAAGTCGGTAAAGCGGCTTTAAAATTATTTTGCGTCGAAGCCCACACTCTTTTTTCATCCTGATAAGCTGATTGCATTATAAACCGCTGTGGTGTCAAAGGTAAAAACGTATCATCATTACGGGCGATCATTGTCGAACCATCGATCGTCGCCTTTTTCCCAACTAAGATCGAAGTACAAGCACTTTCATTCATCCTATCATTTCCTTTCATGAAAAAGAACTTTCGCTTCTAGTCTACACTTTAAGTTTTCTTTATGCCACTGACAAATGTCTCTAAAATTTGTATAATAAAAATAACTTAGCAAACAAAAGAAAGGTCTTTAGCATGAAACAACGTCGTTCCTATTTTTATCTTATCGCAGCACTGATCGTCATCATTTGTGGTGGCTATTTGATCTATCGTGTTGCTTTGCCACATGAGGCGACAACGGCTACCACGACTAAAGATAACAGTGTTTTAGTGACCGCAACTAAACAAAAGTCTCAAAACTCAACGTTGCGCACTCCGATCGATTGGCAAAAATCCTCAGAAACAAAGCCTTATCCAGACCTCAGCCAAGTCAAAGACTTTTGGATCAAAGTCGAACTTAAGAAAAATCGAACATATTTGATGTCTGGCGATAAAGTTATTTACACGATGTATTCTTCTGGTGGTGCTTACCACCGTGACAAAGAAACAGGAAAGACTATCAGCTATACACCAACAGGAACATTTTACATTGAACCCGAACGTGGTGCTTCTTTTTTCAACAATTCATTGAATGAAGGCGCAAATAACTGGATCTCTTGGAAAGATCACGGCATCTACCTATTCCATTCTGTTCCAACAGATGCTAATGGTGATTACAATGTAACAGAAGCAAAGAAGCTTGGCAAAACACCAGCTTCACACGGTTGTATCCGTCTCAGTGTTCCTGATTCAAAATGGATGAGTGAAAATCTACCGACTGGAACAAAAGTCGTAGTCAAAGATTAGACTAAAAAAAGCTTAGTGTGCACTAAGCTTCAGAACGTAGACAAACTCTATTCAAATCGGATAGAGTTTGTTTTTTTATGTATTTTTATAACTATATACTTTGAAATATACGAATATAACAGGGTTTTTCCCCAGTATTTTTACCAGTTTTTTTAGATTTAGGCACGCAAATATCAACCCGACTTTAGCTAGAATTTTATCAATTCCTACTTCTCGGGCGTATCTCAAGTTGTGATATTCTTTTGCCGAACCAAAATTTCTTTCGATCGTCTCCTTTCGCGCTTCATACTTTAATTTTGAGCCAGTTTGATGCCTGATATCCTCACATTTTTCCATACTATCTTGCCAAACATGACGAGCGATAACTCTTTGATGATTTTTACTTTGTGTACATTTGTGCAGTAAAGGACATTTTTCACAGATTGTAGGATCACTTTTATATTCACGATAACCACTTCGATTAGTTGTGGAGTACATTAAGATTTGATCGCCAGGACATAAATAACAATCATAATATTCATCATAAACAAAATCTTTGGGTCTAAGCGTACCAACTTTGCCCCTTGGGCGTTTATAAGGAAGAATGGGAATTATGCCTTGAGATAGTAAAAAGTGTGCGATCGTGGGTGTTTTATAGCCAGAATCAGCGATAATATATTGTGGGTCGTACTTCCGTACTTTTTCAAATATTTCAGGAAAAAGTTGCGTATCATGGATATTTCCCGCACCGACCACATAAGCTAAGAGCCACCCATTTTTATCACAGGCAGCTTGAACGTTATAGGCAAAAACCTGTTTGTGTTCACCCTTATGAAACCATCCACTATCAGGATCAGTTTTAGATATTTTTACTTGTCTAGTTTTTTTTTAGGTTTTTCTTCTTTTAAGGGTTTCTTTTGATGTTTAGCTCTATCTACATTTATTTCTTTTTCGAGATCTTCACTCATAAATTTTGACTTAGTTTCAATAACTTCAGTAGTATATTTACGGCTGTTAGCAGCAACTTTCAAATGAGTTCCATCAATAAAAATATCAGTTGTGTCGATAAGATCATTTTCTAAGCAGAGTTTCAAAATATGAGCAAAAATAGCTTCTATTACATGGCTTTCAGCAAATCTTCTTTTATAGTTTTTACCGTAAGTAGAGAAATGAGGGACAGGATCATTTAAACCTAGTCCTAGAAACCATCGATAAGCGACATTAACTTGAATTTCTTTGATCGTTTGACGCATAGAACGGATACCAAATAAATTTTGAATCAAAGGAATCTTTATGAGTAGTACAGGGTCAAGACTAGGACGACCGTTATTTTTACAATAGGAATCTTCGACAAGATCATAAATAAAAGAGAAATCAATAATTTGATCAATTTTACGGAGTAAATGATCTTTTGGGACCAAATCATCTAGAGAAGTACGAGCATATTCACGGCGTTTGAGATTGGGATCACTCTTGCGAAGCATGACAAATACCTCCGTAATCGTTTTCTTTAATTATACAAAAAAAGTCACCAGAGCACATACTCTGATGACTTAGTCTACATTCTGAAGCTTAGTGTGCACTAAGCTTTTTTTAGTCTTTCATCAATTCCCACGGGTCATGCTTTGGATGCTTTTCTTCAATAAAGACTTTCGTGTTTGGCGGTAGATTTTTCATGATCCACTCTGCATCTGGAACACTCAAGCGAATACTTCCATACGCTTCGATATTTTTCTTTTTTGTTGGACGTTTCCCTAATCGTTCAGCTTGTGCCATGAGCACCTGACCTGCTTGATCAAAAGGTACAGACTCGAAGCGATATAGTCCTTGACCTTTAAATGAAGTCCAATATTTAGCCCCGTAATTTCTTGTCGCATCAAAATATTCTGCCCCACGTTGCTTTTGTAATTTGAATTCACCCGTTGGCGTTTGTTGATAATCTTTGGTACTAGCAAAATTTTGAGCCATCGAAGCATACATCGTATACAGTGTATATGGTCCTTGACGTACGTAAACACGTTGTTTTTCTGGAGAAACTAGTAACCAGATCCGTTCGGCCTTCTTTTTTGAATGAACTGCTTGTTTGATATCTGGATATGGTAAAAGTTCAGAAGGTTGATCCCATGCGATCGGTAAACGCATATTTTTAGCCTGTTCTTTCTTTAGATCTTTGACTTTTTTGTCTTCCTTTTTCTGAACTTTAGCCTGCCGTTCAACTTTGATCGCATTTTTTTGTTCTGCGCGATGCACATGCAAAATACTATACCCAGCAAGGAGAACTAAAATACCAGCTACTCCCCACTGCATCCACTTGATTTTCTTCATAGATCCACAAGATCCTTTCTAATAATTACGTCCCTTTCTTAAGATACAGATACCTGCTGAGCTTGTCAAACGAGTCACTTTCGCAAACTGACTTGTTCAACGTCAAAAATTTTGTCTGCTAATCCAGCGTAAAAACTCTCTTCATGGGTCACAAGTAAAATATTTCCTGGGAAATCAAGCAAAGCTTGCTTCAAAGCCGCTTTAGTTTCATCGTCTAAATGATTCGTTGGTTCATCTAAGATCAAGAAATTACTTGGTTTTAGTTCGAGCAAGCACAACTTGACTTTTGTTTGTTCGCCCCCGCTTAGAAGTTCTAACGGTTTCAAAATATTAGTAGCATTTAGCCCTGCTCGTGCTAAACGTTGCCGGATCGTTTTTGGTTCTAATTTAGGGTATATATTTTGCAAAAGCTGCAGAGGCGTCAAAGTTTTATCTTCCCAGCTGAGCTCTTGGTTAAAGTAATTGATCACAGTCGCATCGACAAACTGGACCGTTCCTCCAAAAGTCTTTAATTGACCTAAGATCGACTTGATCAAAGTCGATTTTCCGATACCATTAAAGCCTTTTAAAACGACTTTTTCTCCGTGACTTAATGAAAATGTCACTGGTGAAAGCAACGGACGTTCATAACCAACTGATAAGTTCTCAACTTTAAGCGTCGTAGCTGAAAGTAGTTCAATGTAAGGAAAATTAAATTTAGCTTGAAGATTATCACTTGGAGGGGTTAATCGTTCTAACTTATCTAGGCGTTTTTGACGTGAGCGCGCCATCGCTGCCCTTGTGCCAGCTTTATTCTTTCTGATATAAGCTTCATCTTTTTCGATCTGGCGTCGTTGCTTTTCATAGGCTTTCAACTGAACTTCTTTTTTTAGTTCTTTTTGTTTGAGTGCCTTTTTAAAACTCCCAGTATACTTCGTGATCTTACCAAAAGAAACATCGATGATCGTATTGGTGATCTTTTCTAAAAAATCATAATCATGCGAAATGACCATAAAACACCCCGAAAAAGCATTCAAATATTCGATCAACCATTCGATGTGTTCTGTATCTAAATAGTTCGTTGGTTCATCTAAAAGCAATACGTCTGGCTCTTCCAACAAGAGTTTAGCTAAAATGATCTTTGAGCGTTGTCCGCCAGAACATTGACTGACTTGACGTTCTTTGCCTAACGCATCGATCCCTAAACCAGTCATGACCCGCTCGATCTGGACATCTAACGCATAAAAATCACCAGCTTCGAGTTGTTCTTGATACTTACCGGCTTTTTCTAATAAACGTTCATCTAGTGTTTGCGCGTAATCTGCATAACATTTTGCTTGTTTTTCAGCGATCTCATCAAGCTCGTTAAAAGCACTGCGCAAAAAAGCTCCGATCGTTAGTTCATGTGCTGATTCAGCATACTGGTCTAAATAACCGATCTTAGTCTTTTTTTGCCACTTGATCTGACCAGCATCTGCTAAAAGTTGACCAGTAAGCAATTTGATCAAAGTCGATTTACCTGCCCCATTTTGCCCGATGATCCCCATATGATCTTCTTTATTTAAAGTAAATGAAGCATCCGTATAGAGTTCTTTTTCAGCAAATCCCATCGTTAAGCCACTTACTTCTAAAATACTCATCTTTCTTCAATCTTTCTATTTTTATAAGGATAACTTTTTTAGCGTAGTAGCTCTTTTTCTATCTGTCAAGCAGGTTCTTTTGATTTACCCTTGAAACTTAAAGAAATTTTCGCTAAAATGTAAAGATGTATTGATTAAATAAAGGGAGGGAACTGTCCATGTCACAAAATACACACGTCGGCGTAGGTAACGACCGTCGCCCAGTTAACCAAAAGAACGTGAAGAAACGTCGTGCAGAACACCAAGCTGTTTTGAGTTTCTTAAAAGAACGTGAAGAAGCAGAAAAAGCTGCTAAATAATTGAGCAACACGAGGCACTTCGCCAAGTGGAGCTTAAAATTGAGTTGTCTTTATCCGGCGAAAGCATGCGCGCGTTTTGCGTCGATAACTCAACTTTAGTTCAATTAATTGGATATCAATAGCTCCACATGGGCCGCTGTCAGTAGTGTGCACATGTGGATTTATTTTTTTACTTACATTTACACTAAATTTACACTTTCTTTACCTTCAGATAATTTCTCTTTCTTTCCTTCTTATGATACGATTGTTTTGTAAACGATAAAAAAAATTTAAGGAGGGGTCAACGTTCACTGCAAAAACAGTTCCATAGTATATAGCCAGACTAAATATTCGCAAGAAAGCTCTGATGTGAGTCGAATATTTAATGCATTATTTCGTTTTAGCACCTATTTTTAAGAAAGGAAATCTATGATCTTTCTTGAAACACTGCTAGTCATGGCTATGTTTACTCACATGTTATAGAAAAGGCTCTTTTGATTGAAAACAAAATATTATAACCTTACTAGTGAACAAACACTGGAAAAATTGACTAGTCAAGCAACTGGTCTCACAGAGGCACAAGTTAAAGAACGCCAAGCCCAATATGGTCCTAACGTTTTAGAAGCTAAAAAGCATACGACTTTGCTCCAAAAATTCATTGCGCAGTTCAAAGATCTCATGATCGTGATCTTGATGGTCGCTGCTTTAGTTGCCATGTTTGCGGGCGAAGTCTCAGATGCTTTGATCATCTTTTTAGTCGTGATCTTGAATGCTGTCTTTGGCGTTTTTCAAGAAGCTAAAGCTGAAAATGCGATCGATGCCTTACAAGAGATGACCACCCCATATTCACGTGTCCGCCGTAACGGTAAGATCTTACAAGTCAAAAGTGACGAACTTGTTCCTGGCGATATCGTCTTACTTGAAGCTGGCGATATCGTTCCTGCTGATATGCGCCTCTTGAGTGCTAACTCACTTAAAGTTGAAGAAGCTGCTTTAACAGGTGAATCCGTACCAGTCGACAAAGATGCCGCTGTTATGACTGAGACTGAACCACCTTTAGGTGAACAACATAACTTATGCTTTATGAACACAAGCGTGACTTATGGGACTGCAGAAGCAGTTGTTTTTGCGACTGGGATGAATACCCAAGTTGGACATATCGCTACGATGCTTGATGAAGTCGATAATTCAGTGACTCCTTTACAAAAAAATATTACCCATTTGAGTAAAGTTTTAACAGTCTTGATCTTAGTCATTGCTGTTGTGATCTTTGTCTTTGGAGTCGTAACTGGGCGTGAATCGGTCTTAGATATGTTACTTACAGCGATCTCTTTAGCGGTCGCAGCGATCCCAGAAGGTCTCCCTGCGATCGTAACGATCACACTTGCTTTAGGAACACAAGCAATGGCTAAACGGCATGCGCTTGTTCGTAAGTTACCTGCAGTCGAAACATTAGGTACGACCGAGATCATCGCTTCTGATAAGACTGGGACTTTGACTCAAAACAAGATGACAGTCGAACAGCTTTATACGCCACAAACAGATCTTGTCCAAGCTTCTGCCTTTGAGATCTCGCCAGAGTCTAAATTGACTCAGATCATGATCTTAGCAAACGATAGCCAAGAAACACCAGATGGTCTTGTGGGCGATCCGACAGAAACAGCTTTGATCCAGTATTACCTTGATCGAGGGCTCGATATCAAACAAGTTCAAAAAGCTTTTCCACGCGTTGATTCGATCCCCTTTGATTCTGAGCGCAAGATGATGTCTGCCTTAGTTGAAAATAACGGCCAAACTTATTTGATGACTAAAGGGGCTGTCGATGAGATCTTACGGCAAGCAACTCAGATCGAAGAAAATGGCGAGATCCGACCATTAACAAAAGCAGACAAAGAAAAGATCTTAAAAGTCAACCATGATCTAGCTTTAGAAGCTTTACGAGTTTTAGGCTTTGCTTACAAACCTTTGACTGATACAACTAAAGAAAAAACAGCTAAAAATTATGAAAATGAGCTGATCTTTGTTGGATTGATCGGTATGATCGACCCAGAACGTCCTGAAGTTAAAGATGCTGTCGCTGAAGCAAAATCTGCTGGGATCAGACCTTTGATGATCACCGGTGACCACAAAGATACTGCGCGGGCGATCGCACTGCGCTTAGGGATCATCACACCTGAAGATACAGCTGGAGTGATCACGGGGCGCGAACTAGACGCGATGTCAGATGAAGAGCTCAAACAAAATGTTGACCGTTATTCGGTCTATGCCCGTGTTGCTCCTGAACATAAAGTGCGGATCGTCAAAGCTTGGCAAGCCCACGGCAAGATCGTCGCGATGACGGGTGATGGTGTCAATGATGCCCCTGCTCTAAAAACGGCTGATATCGGGGTCGGTATGGGGATCACTGGGACTGAAGTTTCAAAAAATGCTTCTGATATCGTTTTAGCTGATGATAACTTTGCCACGATCATCTTAGCGGTCCGTGAAGGTCGTAAAGTCTTTGCTAATATCCAAAAAGCGATCCAATACTTGCTCTCAGCTAACTTAGGGGAAGTTTTGACGCTCTTTATGATGACGATGCTCAACTGGTCGATCTTTGCTCCTGTTCAGATCTTATGGATCAACTTAGTCACCGATACATTCCCTGCGATCGCATTAGGCGTCGAAAAAGGTGAAAAGAACATCATGCAACAAAAGCCCCGCGGAAGTAAGTCGAATTTCTTATCAAATGGCGTTGGCTCAAGTATCATCTATCAAGGTCTTTTAGAAGGTCTCTTGACACTTGGTGTTTACTGGATCGCTCTTAACTATCCTTTCCACCATACGTCAGCTCAGATCCATGCCGATGCATTGACGATGGCTTATGCAACTTTAGGGGTCTTACAGTTGTTCCATGCCTTTAACTCAAAATCGATCCACGGAACGATCTTTAGAAAAGAAACATTCAATAACAAATATTTCAACTTAGCGGTCATCAGCTCAGCTATTTTGCTAGCAATGACGATCTTTGTCCCCGCCTTCAACCAAACATTCCACGTAACAACGCTTGCGCTCCAACAATGGTTGATCGTCTTAGGCGCTGGGGTCTTGATGGTCTTGATCGTTGAAGTCGTTAAATTTTTCCAACGTCGTTTTATCTACCAAGATGAACGTTAATCATCAAAAAGAGGCTGTGACATAAGTAGTCTCTATAAGAGAAAAGTATCTCAGAAATCGAAAATTTGATTTCTGAGATACTTTTTCTTTACGTATTTTGTTTATCTTGGTCACTACTGTGACTAATTTGTTGATATTCATTGCCAAAACTACAATGCCCATTTCCTTTTCGACTCTTTCGCTCCCCCTAACTGAGAATCGGTTGAATCCCAAAGAAGCCTTCAATCTTCCAAAAACAGGTTCAACATCAATTTTGCGCCGTGCATAGATTGATCCAGTATTAGAAGATGAAAGTAAAGCTCGTTGTTGTGCTTTAAAATATTCCCAGGCATTATTGACCATGATCTTCCTTACGTGTCCACTTTTAGTTAAGGCTCGGGGATCTATCAAATGATCATCATCAAATTTTTCAGCAGTATATACTTTAAAATCTCTAGTAAATCCATACTTATCAGTTCTTTTAGAATAGTTTGAAAAATTGAATCTAACACCGTTAAGGTCTAAATAATAGTCATCTTTTTCATTATAAGACCAATTCATGATTTTATGATCATCAGTTTTCCATTTGCGACTATTCTCTTTGAGCATTGTCCCATAAGGGATCAAAACGGTGCGATCACCGTAATTATCGTCACAAAAACGATAATTACTCTCAGAACCATACCCAGCATCAGCAACGATAGTTGAACCAAGTACGCCATTGTCATTCAAATGGTCAATAAAAGTAGGAAGCGTTCTTGTATCAGTTGGATTAGCAAATAACTTATACCCGGTAATAAACTGGTTACTAGTAGCAATTTGAAGATTATAAGCAGGTTTTAGTTGTCCGTTTAACATTGGATCTTCTTTTACACGCATAAAAGTAGCATCATGGTCAGTTTTAGAGTAACTATTTCGTTCTCTAAGGATGTCTTTTTGTTTTTGGTGATTTTGCATTTTTTCTTTACGCGTTAATAGTTTTTTGTAGGTTGCCTTTAATTTTCGACGTTCTTGTTTCGCAGGGTTCGGCGATACTTGTCTAGTTTCTTCGACTTTTTGATCTAAAGCAACTAGATAATCTTCAAACTTGGCAATTATTACATCTAATGCTTCCAAAGTCAGGTCAGATCCTTTGGGGATCTTTCCGATAACTTTAGCTTCGTGGAGCTCGCCTAAAAGTTCAACAACTTTTTGACGATTGAGCTCATCAAAACGAACGACATTTTTCTTCCAGACAAAAGAATACTTATTAGCATCCGCAAGGATCTTCGTACCGTCAATGAAAGAAATGTCATCAATCAGATTATGTTTTTTTAGAAAAGCTGTCAATTTAGTTAAACTCTCTTGTGTTAAGGTAGCTAACTCATCAGAGATCCGAAAACGACAAATAGTTCGATAAGAAGGGACTTGATCAGCGATCAACCAACCAGCAGGCTTATTTTCGCGAGCAAATCTCTCAATTTTTCGACTACTAAAGATACCATAGCTATAAGCAAGTAAAGTGAGCTTTAGCATAGCAGCTAGATCATATTCACGAGGGCGTCCAAATTGATAGTTATACTTGAGTTCTAAACTTTCAACAAGTTCATTGATGTAGAGAGCTGGATGATTTTTTTCAGGAATATATTCTAAAGAGATGTTCAAAATAGTCTGATTAATGTTATAATGACTGTGTATCATTTTATGTTATCCTTTCGAGGGTAATTGTGAGGTAGCCGGGCGTGGCTACCTTTTTTCTTTGATTATAATTCAAAAGCTGGATATATGAAACACGAAGGTTTCCATACATCCAGCTTTATTTTGTAGACTTATGTCACAGCCTCTTTTTTCATGTTCAAATTTCTACGAGTTGGGCATTATCTAATAAATAAAGATATTTATGCGTGACTTTTTTGCCTAAGATCTTTTCCAATGCCAGCTGATAAAGGTTCAACTGTCCTTGATAACGCTCTTTGATCTTTTGGATCCCAGTTTTGCCTAAAACTTTATCAGTCTTATAGTCAAATAAGATCACCTCATCATCTTGGGTGATGACATAGCCGTCCATGATCCCATGGACTAAGATCGGATCAGTCAGATCGGCTGAAAGTTCAGCAAAAACTTGACCTGCAGGTAAAGTCATCGAAAACATCACTTCACGTTCTACTGCTTTGGGTGAGGCTAAAAGCTGTTTTCCTAAATCACTTTGATAAAATAAGACGATCTTTTCTAGTTCGATCTTTTGGGCCACTTCAGGGCTGATTAACTGACCTCTGACTAATTCATCTAAGAGCCCTTTAACACTTTGGAGCGTCGGCTCTTTTGTCAACGGCATTTTTTGCAAGATCAAATGAACAGCTGTCCCGACTTCTGCAGGGGTAACTTGAACTTTTGTCGTCATAAATTTAGGGGTCTTAAATTCACCGACTTTACGTAAAGCCCCTGCTTCTTTATTTAAAGATAAGCGTTGCATTTTTTCTAGATCAGGATCATCAAATAAACGTTTTATCTCAGAAACGGCTTGATAAGCTGTTGTCTTCGTTGCGACTTGTTTAGGATAGATCCCCCCTAAGATCTGATCGATCTTAGGATAAGTCTTACTTGGAACTTGTAACTTGAGCCATTCATCAAGTGTCAGTTTGTTAGCTTCAAGCTCAGAAGATACCAGATCATTATAAGTGCTAAAGCTTAAAGTCAGCTCAGCTTCTACTGCGACTAAAGTTTCAGTTAAATAAGCCTCTGGTAGCGCTAGTGCATCAGTTATTTCTTTTTTGCGATATAATGCGGGTAAGATCCAATCCATAAAGCTCTTAGCATTAGCCCGCAATTCATCGTCTAAAAGTCGGTTCGTTGAATGCTTGGCTTGCTCGAGCACCTTTACAGCTTCTTCTTTTGTTTTATAGCCTGCAACGATGAAGAGTTTTTCTTGCGCTCGTGTCAAAGCAACATAAAGTAAACGCATTTTTTCAGCTGCACTTTTTTTCTTGGCTTCTTCACGCGCTAGTAATTTGACCAAGGTCTCATATTCGATCCGTTTGTCTGGTTCAAGATAAGTCAAAGCTAAGCCACTTTTTTCACTTAAAAGATATTTTCTATCAAGAAAACGCGTGTTAAATTTTTTCGCAGCGTCGATCAAAAAGACGACTGGAAACTCCAAACCTTTACTTCCATGGATCGTCATCACATTGACTGCATTATCTGTCGTTTTCGTGACTGCTTCAGCCAGATCATCTTTTTTCTCCTGCATCTTCTTGATAAAGCGAATAAACTGAAATAAGCCCTTAAAACTACTTTGCTCATATTGAGCGGCCCGCTCATAGAGCGCATGCAAATTAGCTTGGCGTTTGGCTCCACCAGGCATTCCTCCAACATAATCTAAAAAGCCAGTTTCCGTGTAGATCGCTAAAATAAGTTCGGCAAGTTCATTTTGGTGCGCTAAATCACGAAAATAAGTCAATTGTTTCATAAAATGCGCGACCTTTTGATAGAGCTCTTGCACAAAAGGTTCTTTTGCTTTATTTTTTTCATCTTGATAAAACTTCAAGACTGCTTGATAATAATCACCCGTTTTATCGTTGATCCGTAAATAAGCTAATTCGTTTTCTTTTAAGCCAACGATCGGCGAACGTAAAACAGCTGCAAGTTCGATGTCTTGGTACGGATTATCGATGAGAGAAAGCAAGGCTAACATGATCCGTAGCTCAGTCGTTTGAAAATAGTTTTGTGATTTTTGCACATAAAATGGGATCTTTAAACGCTTGAGTTCCTCTGATAATAATAAATGCTCACTTCTGGTCTCAGATAAGATCGCAATATCGCCATAATCTAGCGGGCGCATTTTTCCAGTTTCACGATCATAGATCTCATAGCCTTCATCGTGGAGATCTTTGATCTTTTTAGCGACTAAAGCGATCTGCCCTTCTAAATTACTATTGACTTCAAATGTTTCTGTCAGCTGCTCTGGGTCATGCTCCCAACGCATCTGTGGGCGCGCATCTTTCTTTTTAACAAGCGGATCTTCTTCTGACGTATATAACAATACTTCAGTCGGAAGTGTCAGTTTAGGGTGATCTTTTAAACCATAAACAAGTTGCGCACTTTTATCATAATCCATCTCACCGATCTGTTCATCCATGATCTGTGAAAAAATGAAGTTTGTCGTTTGCGTGATATTTTCAGCTGAACGAAAGTTTTCGGCTAAAATGATCCGTTCACCTGACGTCTCAGGCAAAGCAAATGTCCGATATTTACCTAAAAATAGGGTCGGATCAGCTAAACGAAAGGCATAGATCGACTGTTTGACATCCCCTACCATAAACATATTATTACTTGAGATCGTTGTTAAGATCGCTTCTTGCAACTGATTTGTATCTTGATACTCATCGATCATGATCTCTTGGTATTTTTCTTTAAGTAATTGGCGAACGTTCGTTTGTTCTGTGACAGTTTGTAAGATCTGATACGTTAGATGCTCTAAGTCACTAAATTCTAAAACATGACGTCTTTTTTTCTCAGTCTGATAAGCTTTAGCAAATAAAGCCACGACCTCACTTGCCTTTTGGGCTAATTTTTGTGCGGCTGAAAAAGTCTGCGTCACTTGTGCTTTATCGCTATTAAAATACGTTTCACATAGTTTAGTAAAGCGGTCTTTAGCTTCATCGCGCAATAGTTTTGCTTGCTCTTTTACTTCGATCTGATCTGCTTCTAAATTCCGGACAGCTGGAGCACGTTTGAATTTCACTGCATTCAAGCGCTGGTAGAGTTCGTCAAAACCACATCCTTGTTTTACTTGGTGGCTCAAAGTTAGTAATTCTTCTGCTTCTGTAGCATATAAGACGCTCAACTTAGTCAATTTATCATTTTCATTTGGCGCAGTTTCTAAAAGCGCGCTAGCTTGTTCTAATTTAGCGACGATCTGTTTTAGTTCGTAAACGACAAAAGGTTGAAATTCTTGCAAATAAAAAGGACTTTGATCAAGATCATCTTCAACTAGCGTGTAATTATCAGCTAATTTATTCAACCAAGCTTTAGGATCAGGATTGACATTGGCAAAATCAAATAATTCCATCACCAGTTCAGTCAAACCTTCATCACTACGGTCATTTGAAAAGTTGAGCGTCAACTGTTCAAAAAGTGGATCATTTTTTCCGTATAAACGTTCCCGAACATCTTCCCAAACGCTTTCGCGCAAAAGCGTTCGCTCAGTTTCATCTGTCAATAGACGAAAATCAGGATCAAGATCTAAAACATAGTAATAACTTTTGACGATCTTCAAACAAAAAGCATCGATCGTGCTGATATCAGCCAAATTGACTTTCGCTAGTTGGCGCAAATAAAAATGCTTTTTTGCTTCATCTTTTTCTTCATTAAAGGCTACACGTAAAGCTTTTTGGATCCGCTCTTTCATCTCACGGGCAGCCGCTTCAGTAAAGGTCAAGATCAACATCGAATCGATCTCGATGCCTTCTTTTAATTTAGCGATCACACGTTCAACTAAGACACGGGTTTTTCCCGAACCAGCTGAAGCGGCCACTAAAATATCATGTCCCCGCGCTTTGATCGCCCGTTCCTGTCCAGGCGTAAAAGTTATTTGTGCCATTATTTTTCCTCCTGGTTTCCTTGCTCTTCAGCTAAAAAGCGTAAAATATCAGCCGTATTTTCTGTTGGTAACCGATAATAGTTATTTTCTGGTAACATTGCATCAAACTGCATGATCGCCTCATATGGGCTATAGGTCAAGGCTGAGCCATCACTCCAACGAGCTGGTGCTAGATCGATCCGCCCAGCAAAGATCATCTCAGCTGCTTGTTTGATCAATTCTTCATTGTGAGTTAGTAAAGCTTGCAGTTGTTCAAACGTCAAAAGCTGGTTTTGAGCACTTGAGCCTCTATAAGTCCCATCCCGATTTTTACGGAACGGATAGATCAAAGACGGTCCAGTCTCATCGACCAATCTAGCATCTAATTTTTCTAAAACTGCAGCTTGATCGACTAAAAGACCTTGGTATTTATTTTTCTTCAGCACTTCTGTTGCATAGTCACGCGTATAGAGCTCTTTTTGTTTAAAAGTTGGATCATATAAATGCATGTAAAGAGCTCCTGCAAGCTCGATCTTGTCTGGATCTGTCTCTGAGACGATAAGTTGCTTGTTTTTAGCTAAAGCATCCAGATAAGTCAGTAATTGTAAGGCCAGACCAAAGTAAGCTTTAGCATGCTCGAATTTTTTGGCCCCTGATTTATAATCGACTAAACTCAAATAATGCTTACCTTCAACTACAAGATCATCGATCCGGTCGATCTTTCCGCGCACTTGGACGAGCTTTTTGCTTGGCGTCAAAAACTCTAATCCTGCTAGACCTTTTTCTTGTCCAATATGCCCAAATAAAACTTCTGTTTGAAGTGTTTGGACATCATTATAATTTCTTTGTTGCTTGATCGCATAGCCTACTTGCTTAGCGGTTTTATTCAACTGACGCGTTAAAAAACGCATGCGATTTGAGCTATCTAAGATCGCAAATTGAGGCATCTGCGCGATCGATTCTAAAGAACGCGTGAAATACTGATCAAATTCTTTAGCTGAGAGCTGCTTCAACTCACGCCGTTCGCGCAAAAGCAACTTGAAGAACGTATCTAACAGCGTATGGAAATACTCACCTGTATTAGCAGCATTGAGCTCAAAGATCTCACGTTCACGTAAACCAAGCCCATATTTTAAGAAATATTCATATGGATCAGCATAAAAATCTTCAAGACGTGAGATCGAAGTGTTGAGCTTTGTTCCATATAGACCTTTGACGCTTGCTGCACTCAAACGTTCTGGAATATTTTTATAGCGTAGACTCTCTTCTAAGCGCTCAAAAAGATCCTCAGACTGAAGCTTTTGACGGACATACCGCCACTCATCACTGAGATCTTGTCTTTTCTCATAAGCTAAACGTTCTAGTCTTAAAAGCTCACTCAAGGTCGTTCGCTTTGTTCCTAAATGAGCAGTGACATTTTCAAAACTATTGTTAAAGGAGACCCGCAGTAAAGGTAGCTCCAACGCATCTTTGATCCGTTCGACATAAGGTGAACATTTTAACTCAGCTTCATCGCCACTCGTCAACGGATAACTCAAATAGAGCTTTTCTGTTGGCGTTAAAAAGGCAAGATAGTTCAAAAAAGGTTCATTAGCTAAAATTTGCTCTGTATTATCAGCTAAATACTGTTCGTTCGTCAGGCGTGTACTTAATTCGCTTCGCTCTTTATCACTTAAAAGCGTCTCATTGACTGCCACATCTGGCATTACTAGATCAGTCGCACCTAAAAGAAAAACGATCTTTTTATCTTCTGGTTGGACCATTCCGGTTTCTGAGATCACGACTTGATCAAGCGTCGTTGGAACTTGACTATAAGTCGCCCCTTCAAAGCCAGCTTTTAAAAGTTCTAAAAAATCATTGACTACAAATGGTTCTTCTCCAAGAGTTTCAACATATTCATCTAATAGATCACAAAAAACGCCCCAAACTTGTTCTTCTCGTCTAGATGCATTGAGATCGTCGTTTTCAAGCGCTGCTTGGCGCCAATTTTCCAATTGATCCAAGACCCCATTTGTCTGTAAAAACGCCAATAAAATTTCCGCTGCCTGTTGCCCATTTTGGGCCGTGGCTAATTTTTCATAAAATGGCGGTAACACTTGACTGACAAAACGCCGGATCACATTGATCTTTTGAGTGATCTCATCTTCAAGTTTTGTGCGTGTCCCTAAATTAGTCATAAACCGTGAGTAGACCCAGTCTTTTTCAAGCCAACCTTTTTTTTGATAGCCAAAGCGTAAAACTTGGTTTTCAGCTAGATCAAGGTCATTACGAAATTCAGCTAAGGATAGATCTTTAGGCACCAAAAGCTCTGTTTTTAAAAGGCGCATCAGATCTTCATAACGATAACCACGTTGCTCAACTAATAATAAAGCATTTAAAAATTCAACAAGCGGATGATCGCTCATTTTCTTTTGGAGATCGATAAAAACTGGGATGTCAAATTGCTTGAATGTTGGTTCTAAAATATTTTTATACGGATCTAAATGGCGACTCAAAACTAAGATGTCACGATAACGATAGCCTTTTTCTAAAACAAGTTGCCGGATCGTCGTTGCAAGATAGCGAACTTCTTCGACGCGGTCATCGGCAGCGATCACTTGTAGATCTCCATTCAGCTCAGCTGGTGTTTGCGCGCCAATGAGTTTATTGGAAGCGATCCAATATTTCTCTAATTCGACTAGATCTGAGCTGACCCGCGTTACTTTTGCTTTTTGATCAAGTAAAACTGGGACTTGAGCACTCCGCGCACTTTGATATAACCGATGATATGTCAGGCCTGCTCGATAAAAGAGCTCACTTGTTTCAGGCGCCTTCTCAACATAAGCTTTATCTAAAACTAAAGCCACTTTGACTTCTTTAGCATGTAACATCAAGCTTTCTAAAACTTGCATCTCACTAGCATTGAATTGGGAGAAACCATCTAGAAAAAAGTAACTATGGCTCAGATCCATTTTTTCAAGGTGCTGTTTTAGCGCGACCAATAACGGCGCTGTCCCAAAAACTTTACCTTGACTCAACTGTTCAAATTCATGGTAGACTACAAAAAGGTCATGTAATTTAGCTAAAAGATCTTGTTCTGAGATCTCTTTTTCCAATGCTTGATAACTTTGTTTTAGATCTTCACTTGTGATCAAAGACGTACTCAACTCTAAGAGCTGCTTAGCTAATTTCGTGATAAACCCCGGACGCGTTTGTTCACTGAAAAAGAGCGTCAACTTTTCTTTTTGCTCACGTAAAATTTTATAAACGAGCATATTAGCACCGGCTTGACTAAGACGCGGGGCTTGATACTCGGGGCGATCTTTCATAAAGTACCAAGCTAAACGTGAGAATGACAAAACTTGGAGTGCTGTCGTTGCAAACAGATCGTGGGCTTCATTTTGCTTAGCTAAATGTTCTAAAATACGAACTTCTGAATCAAATTTGATATGATTCGGAACTAAATAATAGATCTTAGCTTTTGGATCTTCTTTTTGACATTTACTGATCTCTTCTAGCAGTACCGCTTGGCGATCAGTCGAAGCCTTTCCTAAAATAAATCCTAGACTCATCTATCAGACCTTCCTTTCATTTTTTACTAGCTTAACATTTTTCAAAAAAAAGACTTGCTAGTGTCAAAATACACTGAGCAAGCCTTAATGATAGATCAAATATTATCTTTTTGGTTAAAAAGTGAATCGACTGAATTGTTATGATAGATCAGATCGATCGCTTTGGCAAAGATCGGTGCCACAGATAAAACTTTTAATTTATCAAATTGCTTTGCTTGAGGTAAGGCGATCGTATCAGTCACAACGATCTCTTTGTAAGCCGAATCTTTGAGTTCTTCAACAGCATTACCAGAAAAGACAGCATGCGTTGCACAAGCATAAATATCTTTGGCCCCAGCCTTAGCTAAAGCAGCTGCGGCATCAGCCATCTTAGCGCCAGTATCGATCATATCATCGTAAACGATACAATTGTGGCCTGAAACTTCACCGATAACTGTTGAATTTTCAATGTCTAACCGATTTTCATCCCGTTTATCGACGATCGCGATCGGAGCTTTCAAAAGATCGGCCAAGTTACGAGCGCCTTTGACGCTATTATGGTCTGGCGCAACAACGACAACATCTTGGCAGATCCCTGCTTGTTTGAAATGCTCAGCTTGTTCATAGATCGCTAATAAATGATCGACTGGAATATTGAAAAAGCCTTGTAGTTGTCCTGCATGGAGATCAAGTGCGATCACACGATCAGCTCCGGCTAAAGTAATGAAGTTTGCGATCAGTTTAGCTGTGATCGGTTCCCGTGAGCGCGCTTTACGATCGGCCCGAGCATACCCATAATAAGGGATGATCGCATTGATCGAACCAGCACTTGAGCGCCGCAAAGCATCCATCATGACCATCAATTCCATAAAATTCTCATTAACTGGATCTGAAATAGATTGGAGGATAAAGACATCATCCCCACGCACACTTTCGTTGATATTGATCTGGATCTCGCCATCACTAAAATGTTTGACGGAAGCATCACAAAGTTTGACTTCGAGCTGATCAGCGATCTTTTGCGCTAACTCTTGGTTCGAATTTAACGCAAACAACTTGAGTTGGCCGTTTGCTTGCTTATTTTTCATAATTTCCTCCAGTTTCGTTCCCTGTCTTTGCCGGTGTTTATCCACCACACTATGATTATAGCATATCTAAAATCGTTGTTTGGCTTATTTTTCAAGTTGCGCTTTGATCTGTTGGACCATTGCTAGCTCTTCGTTTGTTGGCAGCAACAAGACCTTGACTTTGGAAGCGCTCGTTGAGATCACGCCTTCTTGCCCTTGCTCATTTAACGTTTGATCTAATTCAACACCTAAACAAGCTAAACGAGCACAGATATCTTGGCGTAACCAAGCATTATTTTCACCGATCCCGCCAGCAAAAACAAGTACATCCGCCCCACCTAGTTGAGCAAAATAGCTGCCAGTATAGCCAACGATCTTATTTTCATAAACGTCAAGTGCCAAACGACACTGCGCATCAGTAGCACTCTTTTCTTTGATATCGCGCATGTCATCAGAATAACCTGAAAGACCTAAGAGACCTGACTTTTCATTGAACAATTCTAAAACTTCGCTAGCTGAAAGTGAAAGTTTTTCCATCAAAAATGGTACTAACGATGGATCCACATCACCAGCCCGTGTCCCCATCGTCAAGCCAGTCAAAGGCGTAAAACCCATCGAGCTGGCAAAAGCTTGACCATCTTTTGTAGCTGAAACAGACGAACCACTTCCTAAATGAAGGGTGATCAATTTGAGTTTTTCTAAAGGTCTTTCAAGTAGTTGCGCTGCTTTATGCACGAGATATTCATGACTGATCCCGTGTTCACCATAACGTCTGATCCCATATTCTTTAGTCAATTCATAAGGTAAGCTAAAGATCGCATTTTCTTCAGGCATCTGAGCAAAGAATTGGCTATCAAACACTGCATATTGTGGTACATCTGGCAAAACTTGTTGCATCAATTCGATATATTTGGCTTCCATCGGATTATGTAAAGGCGCATGATCGCTTAAAGCTAGGATCTGCGCGATCACATCTGCATCAACTCGCGTAGCCTTTTTAAAAGTTTGTCCGCCAGCGACAACGCGGTGGCCCACGCAAGCAATATCAGCTAACGACGTGATCTTTAACGCAGTCAATTTTTCTAAGATCATTTCTGCCGCACGTTCATAAGTCAAGTTATCCGTTGTTTCCTGATAAACTTCAGTCCCGTATTTGATCTCAAATTTTGAACCTTTAGCAAGCATCCGTTCGACTAAGCCTTTGGCGACCACGCTTTCATCCGTCAATTCAAATAACTTCCATTTAACTGATGAGCTTCCAGCATTCATTAATAAAATTTTTGGCATCTACTTATACTTCTAGAGTCTTCTCTAGTCTTCCTTTCATTTCATACTTACTTAAAAGTATAACTGAAAAAAATGATTCTCAAAAGTAGCTAGATCTAGGAAAATTTAATTAATTTTTTTATGTTAAAAATTTCAAACGTAATATTTGTCACATAATCGTGACAAATTGTAATTTTATCGGAATGTATGTGTTATATAAAAAAGGTATACTGCTTAGTGTAAAGAAATGAAATAGTAGAACAGTGAATAGATAAAGTATAAATTTTAAGGAGAGTTTTGTTTATGGAAATGAAGAAAGTTGTTACAGGAGCGGCCGCGTTATCTGGCTTAGTTACTTTAGGACAAACTGCTGTTAATGCTGATGAGATCGTTGTTCAAGCAGGAGATACTGTCTCTGAACTTGCTTTAAAACATAACACAACGATCGAAGCGATCGAACAAGCTAACAAACTGCAAAACGTTAACTTGATCTTCGTTGGTCAACGCTTAGAAGTTGGTAACAACGGCGTCTTCAATTCACAACCAGTGCAACAAGTTCAGGCACAAGCTCAAACACCAACAGCTGAAGTTGAACAACCACAACAAGCACAAGCACAAGCTCAACCACAACAACAAACACAAGCTCCTCAAGTGCAAGCACCTGTTGCACCTGCTAGTGACGCAGAAGCAAGTGCTAAAGCATGGATCGCAAACGTCGAATCAGGTGGTTCTTACACAGCGCAAAACGGGCGCTACTATGGTAAATATCAATTGACTGATTCTTATCTTGGCGGAGACTACTCTCCTGAAAATCAAGAACGTGTCGCTGATAACTATGTGTCTAACCGTTACGGTTCTTGGCAAGCAGCTAAGTCATTTTGGCTTGCAAACGGTTGGTACTAAGATTTAAAATAATTACACCGAGCTCGAAAAAATTTTTCGAGCTCTTTTTTGCGTCCTTAAGCCAAAAACACAACATCTGCGACCTGTTGTGCAAAACAAGCACTAGATATTGTAGAAATTTTATTGATTTATGGTATACTAAATTACACAATCAATTCAAAGGGGTTTTTAATAATGGCTTTAGATCTATATACAAAAGATAACTGTATCCAATGTAAGATGACCAAAAAATTCTTACTCGAAAATAACATTGAATTTGGCGAACATAACATCTCTGATCACCCTGAATACATCAGTTATTTAAAAGAAAAAGGTTTGAGCACTGTGCCTGTGATCGAACAAGACCATTCTCCGATCATCAATGGTTTTCGACCTGATCTCCTAAAGAAGCTGGCGATTCAATGAAGATCGCCTTTTTTAGTGTGACCGGCCAGACTCGGCGCTTTGTCAAAAAACTTGGTCCAGACGTCGATGCGTTTGAGATCACTCCAGTCGATCCTTTAATTGAAGTGACAGAACCGTTTGTTTTGATCGTTCCGACTTATGAAGATGAGATCACCTACCCTGTCACTGAATTTTTAGAATACAACAACAATGCCCAATTTTTAAAAGGGATCGTGGGCACTGGTAATCGCAATTTTGCAGAATTATTTATTTTTACAGCCAAGGACTTGGCGGCTAAATTCAAAGCACCGATCATTTATGCTTTTGAATTCAACGGTACGCCTCGCGATGTTGAAAATTTTAAGGAAGCGGTGAATAAACTTGAGTCTTAAAGACCTCGATACCAATAACGTTACGTATTATGACCTAAATAATCGTTTGAACATCCCCCTCAATGGTCAGATCCAACTTGATCAAGATCAAGCAGCACTAAAAGCATTTTTAGAACAAAATGTCGTGCCAAATACGATGCGCTTTGCTTCACTCAAAGAGCGTTTTGAGTACTTACTTGAAAATAATTATTTAGAAGCCGATTTTATCCAAAAATACGAATTTTCTTTCATTGAAAAACTCTATGCGCACCTCAAAGAAGCTGATTTCCATTTCAAAACCTTTATGGCAGCGTATAAGTTTTACACTCAATATGCTTTAAAGACAGATGATGGTCAGTACTATCTTGAAAACTTTATCGATCGTGTGGCTGTCAACGCGCTTTATTTTGCCGATGGCGATGAAGCGTTAGCTTTGAAATTAGCCGATGAGCTGATCAGTCAACGCTACCAACCAGCAACACCAAGTTTTTTGAATGCCGGTCGGAGCCGTCGGGGCGAACTGGTTTCTTGCTTCTTACTGCAAGTGACTGATGATATGAATTCGATCGGGCGCGCGATCAACTCAGCCTTACAGCTTTCACGGATCGGTGGTGGCGTTGGGATCACATTGAGCAACTTACGTTCAGCCGGAGCACCGATCAAAGGGATCAAAGGTGCTGCTTCTGGGGTCGTGCCTGTCATGAAATTATTAGAAGATAGTTTTTCTTATTCCAACCAATTAGGACAACGTCAAGGGGCTGGTGTCGTTTATTTGAATGTTTTTCATCCCGACATCATCGACTTTTTAGCCTCTAAAAAAGAAAATGCCGACGAAAAGATCCGCGTCAAAACACTTTCTTTAGGGGTGATCGTGCCCGATAAATTTTACGAATTGGCTAAAAACGATCAAGCGATGTACCTCTTTGATCCCTATGATGTTGAAAGAAAATATGGCAAACCTTTCTCATATGTCGATATCACAGCTGAATACGATGCTTTAGTGGCTGACAAAACGATCACTAAAAAGAAGATCTCGGCCCGTTTACTTGAAGAAGAGATCTCAAAGCTCCAACAAGAATCTGGTTATCCATACGTGATCAACATTGATACTGCTAACAAAGCTAATCCGATCGCAGGTAAGATCATCATGAGCAATCTTTGTTCTGAGATCTTACAAGTTCAAACACCATCCAAAATAAACGATACGCAAGATTATGAAGTTTTAGGTACTGACGTTAGTTGTAACCTTGGTTCGACAAATATCGTCAATTTGATGGCTTCTCCTGATTTTGGAAATTCAGTCGAAACGATGGTCCGGGCTTTGACTTTTGTAACAGATAATTCCAATATCGATGTTGTTCCTTCGATCCAAGCTGGCAATAAAGCCGCCCATTCGATCGGTCTAGGCGCGATGGGCTTACATGCTTTTCTAGCTAAAAATCAGATCCACTATGGTTCACCTGAAGCCCTTGAATTTACAAGTACTTACTTCATGTTATTGAACTATTGGACTTTAAAAGCTTCCAATCAGATCGCCAAAGAGCGTTCTGAAACTTTTGTTGATTTTTACAAGAGTGCTTACGCTTCAGGCGCATATTTTGATAAATATTTGACGCACGACTATGCGCCAACTTCGGAGAAAGTCAAAGCTTTATTTGCCGGAGTCTTTATCCCAACTAAAGCCGACTGGGAAGAATTAAAAGAAGCGATCAAACGCGATGGCCTTTACCATCAAAATCGCTTAGCTGTCGCACCAAACGGTTCGATCTCCTACATCAACGATACGACAGCTTCGATCCATCCGATCATCAATAAGATCGAAGAACGCCAAGAGCGTCAGATCGGGAAGATCTACTACCCGGCGCCATATCTTTCAAATGAGACTTTACCATACTATGCTCCAGCCTATGATATGGATATGCGCAAAGTCATCGATACGTATGCAGCGGCTCAAGAACACGTCGATCAAGGGATGAGTCTGACGCTCTTTATGCGCTCTTCGATCCCAGAAGGACTTTATCCTTGGAAAGCAGGTCGTACAGATAAGATGACGACACGTGACCTTTCGATCTTACGTAATTATGCACACCATAAAGGGATCAAATCGATCTATTACGTGCGCACCTTCACCGATACCCAAGATGAAGTCGGCGTCAACGAATGCGAGAGCTGTGTGATCTAAGGGGGATTATTTAGTATGGAAAATTATAAAGCGATCAACTGGAACAACTTAGAAGACCAGATCGATAAAGCGACATGGGAAAAACTGACAGAGCAATTTTGGCTCGATACGCGGATCCCACTTTCAAACGATCTTGCTGACTGGCGGACATTATCGGAGGCCGATAAAGATGTGGTGGCTAAAGTCTTTGGGGGCTTGACACTGCTTGATACGCTCCAATCACAAGATGGGATGTCAGCTTTAAAAGCTGACAGTCGCACGCAACAAGAAGAAGCTGTTTTGAATAACATCGAATTTATGGAATCTGTCCACGCTAAAAGTTATTCTTCGATCTTTTCTACTTTGAACACACCAAAAGAGATCGAAGAGATCTTTGCTTGGACAGATACAAATGAGATCTTGCAATACAAGGCCCAAAAGATCAATGATCTTTACCAAAACGGAACACCGCTCCAAAAGAAAGTCGCTTCGGTCTTTTTAGAAACATTTCTCTTCTACTCTGGTTTTTATACCCCACTTTACTGGTTAGGGCATAATAAACTGGCTAACGTAGCGGAGATCATCAAATTGATCTTACGCGATGAATCGGTCCATGGTACCTACATCGGCTACAAGTTCCAACTTGGTTTCAACGAACTTTCAGAAGCTCAACAAGAAGAGTTCAAAACATGGATGTATGAAACGCTCTATGATCTTTATGAAAATGAAGAAAAATACACCCACCTCTTATATGATCAAGTTGGTTGGACTGACGATGTTTTAGTGTTCTTACGCTATAACGCCAATAAAGCTTTGATGAACCTTGGCATGGATCCCCTTTTCCCAGACACAGCTGAAGACGTCAATCCAGTCGTGATGAACGGGATCTCGACTTCTACCTCGAATCATGATTTCTTCTCCCAAGTCGGGAATGGTTATCTCTTAGGTAACGTTGAAGCTATGCAAGATAGTGATTACGAATTTTGATCCAAAAAAAGCTCGCCTATTTAGGCGAGTTGATATGATTCCCCTAGAGTGGACACGGAAATAATAAAGATTCTGTGATCACTCTAGGGGGATTTTTTATGTCTAGAAGAACTACTAAACATACACTTGAAGAAAGATACCAGGCAGTCTCCGAGTATCTTAGTGGACAATATAGTAAGTACTTTATCTGCCGGAAATATACCATTTCTAAAAATACATTTGATAATTGGATCAGAAAATACAAAGCTGGCGGTTTAGATGGCTTAAAAGAGTCTAGAACCTGGAAAGAATATTCAGTTGAATTAAAAACAACTGCGGTTCTAGAATATTTAGAAAATGGACGTTCACCAAAGAAAATTTGTGATAAATACAATATTTCGAGTGTTTCGGTTTTACGTAAATGGATCAACTTGTATACTAATGGAAAAGGCTTTAAAGCTACCATTGGAGGTCGTAATAGAATGAAACATGGACGTAAAACTACTTTTAAGGAACGGCTCGAAATAGTTCAGTATACACTTGCTAATAATAAGAATTATCACAAAGCGATCGATAAATATAATGTTTCTTATTCCCAAGTCTATAATTGGGTCAAAAAGTTTGAAGTAGATGGCGAAAAGGCATTATACGATAATCGTGGTAAAACAGTTAAAGATCGTGATTATAAGACTCTTTCTGAAACTGAGCGTCTCAAGCTTGAGATCCTACGTTTGAAAGAACGTAATAAATATCTAGAAGCAGAAAATATCGTTTTAAAAAAATTGGACGAACTCGAAAGGAGGAGATAAGCTTTATACCTAAAAATCTGCGTTTTAAAGCTATTCAGGAAGTTCTTAAAGAGTTTCCACAAATTGAACTCTGGATCCTTTGTGCGATCTTAAATGTATCGCGCTCAGGGTATTATCGTTATTTAACTGCTCCAAAATCACAATGTACTTTGGAAAATGAATGGTTAAGTGAGATCATAAAAAAAGAATTTCATGCTTTAAATGGAATTTACGGTTCTAGAAGAATGACTCTTCTTATCAATCGAAAGTATCAAAAACAATATAACTTCAAACGTATTCGTCGCTTAATGAGAGTCCTTGGTTTATATTCAGTAATTCGTCGCAAACGCCGAGGTTGTACTCGTTCAGAACATTTAAACTACGAAGAAAATACTTTAGGTCGTGATTTTTCCGCTACTAGACCTAATCAAAAGTGGGTGACTGATGTCACTTATTTAGAATATGGCTTAGGACAAAAAGCTTATTTAAGTGCGATCAAAGATCTATACGATGGATCTATCATAAGTTTTGAAATTAGTAAAAGAAATGATAATCGGCTTGTCATGAAGACTTTAGAAAAAGCATTCACGCATTTAAATGAAGCTAATCTACTTCTTCACAGTGATCGTGGATTTCAATATACTTCAAAGGAATATCTTCGGTTGACCTCAAGGCATGGTGTTACAAGAAGTATGTCTCGAGTGGGGAAATGTATCGATAACGCACCAATGGAAAGTTTTTGGAGTCATTTCAAGACAGAATGTTATTATTGGCTAAAATGTGAAACATATGGAGAACTTGTAGAAATGATCGAAAACTATATCAAGTTCTACAATACCCAACGTTACCAAATAAAACTAAACAGCCTGACTCCAGAAGAATACCGGAATCAGGCTGCCTAGAATTTTAATTATTTAGTTGTTCACTTGACGGGTCTCAGATCAAGTTTTTTTGTTTAGGCATGCTTTTTTTGATAACCGTACCAGATAAAGGTGGCACTGAAACCAAGTAATGTCAAAAAAAGCCACGCATTTCCTAGACCAAAGCGATCAGCAATAAAGCCGTTTAGAGCTAACGCGGCTGTGGTAACTAACGCTTCTAACGTATTGTTGACTGAGATCCATGTCGTCCGTAATTCATTGTGGATCTGTTCATGTAAGATCTTCGTCTGCAAGATCTCAGCTAAAGCACACAAAACGACATGAAGCCACATAAACGCTACGGCTAAATAATAATTTGAACTAAGAACAAGTAAGCAAACACTCAAAGCGATCACTAAGACGTGTGCTAAAAACAATTTTTCAGTCGAAAGTTTTAGTTTGGCGACTTTGGGAAAGAGACTTGCACCTAAGATCCCACAAAGATCGATCCCGACTAAGATCAGACCTGTTTTGACTTTTCTTCCGTGTTGAAAATAGAGCTGCCATTGATTATACGGACCAACAGTGATAAACGTCAGTGGTAAAAATAAGACCATCGTTTTCAAAAGTTCTCGCTCGGAAAGTAGCCCTTTAAAGGTAAAATGTGGTAGTTTCTTTGGGCTATTTTTGTCAGCAAGACGGTCACGATCTTTACAAAAAAGTGCGATGATCCCCACTAAAAATAAGATCACAGCCCCGCTGATCAGTGGCAATTTCAGTTCGATATTTCCTAAGAGATCGGCGCCAAAATATCCACCAACAAAGCTTACTGCACTAACTAAGACATAGTTATTTGAGAATAATTTGCCTTGATCGAGCTTCTGGTTTTTTGTCTGTTCTACGATCCATGAAGTCAACGTCCCCGAGTAAAGCGAATCGCCAAGTGCTGTCAAACACGCACTTAATACTAAAATAATAAGCTCATGCCTCACGCTGGCTAAGAGCAATAGCCCGCTCCCCCGAAACAAAGCGCTATAAAAGGTCATTTTCAAGGCGCCAAAGCGATCTGCCAAATAACCTGACGGGATCTCCGTTAGACAGGTGACTAACCAAAAAAGAGCTAGAAATAAATTGATCTGTCCATAGCTATAACCAGCTTGATGCATATAAAGATAGATCGTCCCCGCCCAAAGACTGAGACCAAGCGCATATAAACTCGATAGGGTGTGATAAAGTATGATATTTTTCCCCTGTTTCATCTTCTTTCCCTCCTTTTTTGACTAATATAGCTTATTTTTTTACAAAATAAAATCTTTTCGATTTGACTTTTAGCGTCTTACGATATATCTTTGTCTTAAGATAAAAAATAATCGTAAGAAAGAAGGATGGTTATATGACAAATGTTGTTTTACTTGGGGGAAATGGTTACTTAGGACGTAATTTGACCAAACATTGGCTCAAAGCTGATCCAGATGCTACTTTTTATGTCGTTTCGCGCTCAGGCAAAAATAAACTCACCGATCCCCGGATCATTAACGTTTCAGCAAATGTCACCGATAGCAAGCAAGTCGCTAAATATTTACCCGCCAAGCTCGATTACATCGTTGATCTCGTGGGGCGGCCAGAAAAAGATCCTGTCAAATTTAAAGAAGTTAATGATCTGCCAGCTGAAACGATGCTTACTTTAGCCAAAACTCACCAAACAAAAGCAATGGGCTTTATCGGCGGGATCTTAGGACCAAGTTCATTTGTCAAAGGCAAAGCTGCGATCGCAACTAAATTACGCCAAAGCTTGATCAGGACTGAAGTCGTAGCGCCAACGATCGTCTATGGAGATGATCGCAACGATACGATGTCAAAATTTGTTCCGCTATTAAAATGCTTTGGACTCTTTTCTAAAAAATTCAAACCAGTCCATGTTGATGACGTAACTGAAGAATTATTGCATAAGTTGGTGAGATCATGAGTGAGACCGTCACAGTTGTCCAAACGATCAACGCTCCTTTAGCAGAAGTTTTTGCTTGGTTTTACCGTTCTGAGAACTTTAAAGCTTCACCGATCGTTTTTCGCTCCTCTTGGCGCACTTCACAGCGCTGGCAAACAGGCTCAAAACGTGATATCGTTATGCTTGCTGGGTGGTATTTTGAAGAGATCACAGCCGTCGTTTCCAAGCAACAGATCGACTACCGCGTCGTTTCTTCATTTCCCCCGGTGCGCCAAGATTTTACTCGGATCATGTTTACTGAGCTTCGTTTTGGTCAAGTAAAAGTTACTTGGCAGATCGAGCTTTCAGTCAAACCCTTTAGCTCAAAACGCCTTGACCATCTAGCCGGTAAAATGGCCCGCCTACTCTACCAAACGATCTTGGATGCAGGCAAAAAAGCTCTAGAAAGAAGTTTGTAACTATGAAATTAAATAAAAGCGTCGAACAGGCCGTCTATGTCCTCTTATTATTAGCGCTCCAAAAAGACCACCGTCCCCTTAAAAGTCAGGTTTTGAGTCAAAACTTGCAAGTCTCTGATTCGTATTTAAAAAAGATCTTGACCAAACTTTCGCATGCCGATCTTGTTCAAGCTAGCGCTAGTAAACAAGGTGGCTATCAATTAGCCAAGCCGATCGATCAGATCAGTTTAAAAGATGTCTATTTTGCTTTAGACCAGCAAACTAAAACGATCACGTTCAGCCATCTTTCTAAAGCTTTGTTTGCTGAACCAGAACACATCAAAGAAAGTGAGCAAAAGATCGTACAAACTTTACTCGCTGGTGAAGAAGCCTTCTATGAGCGCTTAGATGAGTTAAAACTCGCAAGTCTCTTACACAAAGAAGCCTATACTACAGGCGTGATCGATTGGGAAAAAAGACTTGAATAAACAAAAGCACTCCCGAAATTCGAGAGTGCTTTTTAGTATCTACTGTGCCTCATGCCTTGATTTTAGCGTCATAAAGATGATAACTAAACTTGTGCTTATCGCTAAAACAAAGTTTAACATGACGACTATTTTAACAGCCAAAAAGTGAAGTAATAAACTAGAAAATAAAAGCGAAACTAAGGCGGCCAAACGCCCACAACTCGAACGAAATGAGGTCAATGAAGAGATGTGGTCTTGTGAGACTGTTTGCGAAAAGATAACATTGCTAAAATATTCAAAAAAGGTAAAGATAAAAACAAGGACTAAGTAACATAATAAAAAGTTCAATTTAGTCGTCAAAGCTAAAAGAATACAGCTACTGAGCAAGATAAAAGTAAAGACTAGATACCATTTTTTAGAACTGATAGTTTCAAATTTTAGTGGTACGCTATATGCACCTAGACTGATCAGTTGAAAAACAACATAGTAAAGATAAAATTCTTTTTTATTAAATCCTTGAACTAAAAATAAAGCTTGCCAAAGTTGATAATGAGCTTGAAAGAAAAATTGCCCGGCGATCGTCAAACCGACCATCAAGCGTAATTGTTCTGAACTTTTAAGTTCATTTATTCCCGTTTTCATTTGCTCAAATAAGCTTTGACCTAAACTTTGCTCTTCTGAAGCGCTAGTTGGTACTTCGCGATAGCCATATTTGATCGCTAAAAAAGCAACGATCGTCAAGCCTAGACTCACTAGATAAAACTTTATCCCGATCGAATAGTACAACCACGAACCCACAGCACCACCTAAAAGTAGCCCGATAAAGTCTAACCTATTAGTATTACTGATAAATTTTGTTACTGGCATTTGCTGTTGCTTAAGCTGATTTATCAATTCTGCATCTATTGTCCCGCTCTCTAAAGCCATCGCTAAGCCATAGCAGGCCCAAGCTAAAAGCATCATTTCAAATGAATTTCCTAACCACACTAACAAAAAAAGCGCACTAAAAAAAACTTTGGCCCCTAAAAAAAGCTTTTTTCGAGAATAAAGATCACCTAATAAGCCACTAGGATATTCACTGAGCAAAATAACTAGATTATAAGTGGCCTGCACTAACATGATCTGCGTCAAAGATAGGCCTTTAGCAAATAATAATACCGTCAAAACAGCATGTGGCAAGGAAGTAGCGATCGTTGTTAAAACGTTGGCTAAATAAAATAATTTGATGTTTTTCTGTAGCTGTTGCATACTTTTCCCCCTTCACATTTAAGTGCCTTTTATTTTTTTCAATATACCACATAGCGCATATAAACAAAAGCACTCCCGCATTATTCGAGAGTGCTTTTGTTTATTGTAAAAATGAAGGTAGGAGCGTAAATTTCTTAGGCTTATTTTCGATATGCTTTTGGTTGACTGTCAGGGTAACTAAGATCATTGCATCGACTAGCGAACTGCGCTTCCGATAAGCGGTATATTTAGAATTCCACTTTGTGACATATTTATTTTTATACGAACGCAAGCCTTGGAAAGCATAGAAGCGATCACCATATTCATAAATATAGCGTGCTACGCGTTCGCCGATAAAGCTAAAGCGCGATTCACCCACGTTCGATAACGGCGCCATCCCCATATCAAAATATTCATAGCCATGTTCTTTACCGTATTCAAATAAGCTGATAAAGATCTTATCCATGATCCCAGAGGGTGCATCTTTACTATGGCGCATCAAGTCGATCGACAAGACGTTTTCTCGCATTGGCATCATCGAAGCAAAGGCTACGATCTTTTGTTCTTGATCTGTAACGATACAGATCGGGGCTTCGTTAAGATATTCTTCGTCAAAAAAGCCTAGAGAAAAGCCTTTTTCAACTTGCTTACCTAACCAACTATCTGAAACAGCTTTTAATTCTTGCATCTGCTCAGTTGTAAATGGCGGTTCAATAAAAGAAAACTCATAGCCTTCACGGTCAAATTTATTCATCAAAGCTCGTTGAGCTCGACGCTTTTTACCTTGTAACGTAAAGTCACTCAATTTAACGAGCCCTTCTTCACCAGTCTTGATAAAATCAAATCCAAATTCATGGAGCATCATGGTAAAGCGCTCATTGATCTCATAAAAGACAAGTTGATAGTCATATAAGTCAGCTTTTTGGATAAAATCTTTGACAGCTGCTTGGAAATAAGTCGGATCCCCGACTGGTTCTCCCATAATGATCAACTTATCAGTTTTGATGCGATACATGAAAAAGACGACTGGCTTAGCATCGACTTCATAGAAATAAAGCTCTTTATCTCGTAAAAAGGCTAGGTGACTAACTTCATTCCCACCAAATTCAGCGATGACTTGCTGAACTTTTTGTTTGTCAAAAGTCTTTGTTTCAAAGGGATCTTTCCCACTGCAAAGATAAGTCACAATGACTAGTAGGACGATCGCAGCTAGTAAAAGTCCGATAAAGCCAGACAACCAAATACCTTGGGCTGGAAATAACAAGACCGATGGGATCCGATGGTGGTGCACATAGCTTGGAGAATTGATGATCCCAACGATCGCATAAAGAAAGAAAGTTACAACAAAGATCGAACTATCGACGAGCAATTTGCCGATCGAATAGTGCAACTGTTTTCGATATAACTCTTTTCGCGATAAAATGACCATGATCAAAATCAAGCACAAAAAGAGCGCTAAACTTGGCGTATAGACCCGCCAGAGCGTATTGATGATCCCGATCGATAAGATCACAAGCGTCGGATAGTAGGCTTTGGCGACTTTAGCTTGGATCCCCCGCGCCATCCCGATCAAAGTAAAAGCAAAGATGATATCAGTCATCTGATTGATAAATAAGAATGTGTATGGGTATAGTCGCGCTAAAACTGAATTAGAATAAGCCCAATTTGGAACCGCTGCTTCAAGTAAAAGCAAGATCCCCGAAGCATACATAAACAGCGTGATCAAAGTATGCGAGATCTTTTGCAATAAAACTTTAGGGATCCCGTCGAGTTTTTGGTTGACCTGCCCCCCTTCATAATGGATAAAAGCCGTTAACCCTAATGCAAATGGGACGATGTAATAAAATAGCCGGAAAAACAATAACCAGATCACAGCTTGTTCAGTCGTGACCCCAAATGGTAAGAGCCCAAGCATCATAAAAACATCAAATGATCCTAGACCACCTGGGACCATTGAAACGATCCCTAAGACCGACCCTGTAAAGTAAAGAGCATAAACAGCTGCAATATTTGTATGTATGCCTAGTTCATGTCCGATAAAAACAAAAAATGTCCCGGCAAAGCCCCACTCTAAAAGCGAACCTAAAACTAGTTCAAGCTCGCGTTTCAAGGTCAGATCTTTGAAAAAATCACCACTTTTGATCTTAGTCGTCAGAAAAAGGATCGGAAAATACGCTCCCCCAGCTACTAACCAGATCCAATAACGCTTGAGATGATCGCCTAAGTCTAACCAATAGATCAAGCCTAACGAGACTAAACAATAGATCGAAAGCCCAGCTAATAAAAAGAGGGCGATCTTTGAGAGAGCATAAACGACTTGTTTTTTAGTCGCATTTTTATGATAAAAATCAGCTCGCAAAGCGGCGCCTAAAAAACCACCAAACCCGGCAATATTGGTGGCAGTATTTGTGATCCACCCACTTCGGATGATATACCACTTACTATATTTGTCTGGTAGAAATTTGACGATCGAAAAATCATAGATCAACATCGGACTAACAGCAACGATCCCTAAAAAGAGCATGGAAACGATACTTAATGTCGACTGGGCTTCTAAACCGTATTTGACTTTCGTCCAATCGACTTCTTTAAAGATCCGCCCTACTTCAAAAGTAACAAAGATCAAGACCGACAGGACAAAGATCAATTTGAGAAAAGTAAAGCGGCGTTCAACGAAGTCTTTACTCCGTTGGAATATTTGCTTCATTAGCAGATACCAGCTATATAAAATGTGGGTAAATATACTCAAATAAGTATACTCGAGAAAGAAATATAGTTTTTCCTTTCTTGATTTTACTTCTTCGCTTGATTATAACGTGTAAGCTCAAATTTCCACACGTTGGATAACAGTCTGAACTATATTATATTAAAACAACATTTGACCATCACACATTTTTAGGATCTTTCTCTGGTCAAAAGCATTTCTTAATAAGAGCTCAATTACTGACTGATCCTTAATATTCATAAAATTTATTATAACATATCTAGCAAAACCTTAGCGTTCCTTACCACCGATCCAAAAAAAGAGCCCATCAAATGATGTGCTCTTTTTTGACCTAAGCTAGTCTTCCACGACCAAATAAGATCCCAAAACCGATCATGATAAATAAAATACTATAAGTTACCGCTGGTGGATAGATCGTGATACTTACGATCAGACCTAAGATCTTGATCGCAATATCGTATGGGACCCATTTGCGTTCGGCCATAAAATCAGCCATAACATCTTTGTTTTCTGGGATCGCAGCTAATGACCGATACATCAACGTGTTAAAAGTCGTCACCGCTAAAATGATCACACCGTAAAAGACTTGGGCTACTTCATTATAAAAATTTTGCGAAACTAAACTTGTAACATATGGGAAAAAAGATGAAAAGAAGAGTAAAAACATCGTGTTCCAAACGACTTTATTATCGATCTTTTTAACGTCATGCCATCCCGTATGCATATTGACCCACATGATCCCGATCCAAAAGAAAGATAAAGCGTACGCAAAGAAACTCGTCCGTAGTTCCCACAAACTTTCTAACGTGACCGGTGATGGTTTTTCTAGATCTAAAACTAAGATCGTCATAATGATCGCGATAACAGCGTCAGTAAAAGCTACTAAACGTTCTTTTGACACGATCAATTTCCCTCTTATATATTGTGATCTCAAATCTATTGTAGCATAGATATTTTATCGGGACGTATGTCTTTAGCTAAAATTCTTTATTTGATAACTTGGTAGATCTCGCTTAACGGGCGTCGCTTCTTAGGCGTGATCTCTTGGTCACGGTAACCAAAACTTGCCATGACTGAAACACCGTATTCATCTAGATCGATAAGACCTTGAGTGGCTAAATATTTTTCAACTTGGGCATAATTGAAACCTTCGATCGGACATGAATCGATATCTAAAGCCGCTGCTGTCATCATCATATTTTCAAGTAAAAGATAGGTTTGCTTACTTGCCCAATCAAATAAAGCGCGAGGCGTATTCAAATCAGCATCGTTTTCGAGATAATCCTTGAGTTTTTGTGCATATTTAGAATTTTTATCGTAAGGATGCCCTTTAACAGTTTCACTGATATGTTTAACATAATCACTATCGTACGTTACGTTTTTCTTAGCTAAAATAATGACAAAGTGGCTTGCACCTTCTAAACTTGCTTGCGCTCCCCATGCCATCGGAAACAACGCCTTTTTATGGGTCTCATTTTCTAATAACAAGATCTTCCAGGGCTCTAGACCTAGAGAAGAAGGTGTTAAACGGGCTGCTTCAAGGATCACTTGCCAATCCTTTTTTACGATCTTTTTTGTTTTATCATAACGTTTTGTCGCAAAGCGGCGGTGTTGGAGCGCTAAGATCTCTTCTGCATTCATTTTTTTGCCTCGATTCTTATTATTTATCCTCTATCTTAGCACAAAAAAAGACGTCACCTTAAATCGCACGTCTTTTAACTTACTTAAAATTTACCTAGATTAGTGAGTTCTTGTTTATCAGGTATAACTTCTTTATTATCCCAGTGTTCAACGATCTTACCATTTTCTAAGCGATAGATATCAAAATAAGCATAATCTCGCCCTGAGAGCCAAACTTTAGAATAAGCAACAACATAATTGCCACAGCCCAAAACTTTAAAGACAAAGTCATAGTCTGCATTTGTTTTTTGTAAATACTCTTGGTAAGCTTGTGACCCTTGACCGATCGCTGGGGTATGTTGGATCAGATCTTTAGCGACATATTCATCAAATTTAGCAAACTCTTTATTTTGTAAAACCTCAACTAAAAAGCGACGTACTTGCTTTTTATTAGCTTCTGTCTGCTCTAGATCTTTTAATTCAAATTCACCAAAGATCGGATCAAGTCCTGTGATCTTAGCTGGATAAGCTTTGATAACATCCCAGTGTTCAACGATCTTACCTGCTTCATCTGCGCGGAAAATATCTGTTGTGACCCACTGAGCCTGCCCATCATTTAAATTTTGATGAACATGTAGAAAAACAAAATTTCCATCTTCAAACTCCCTGACGATCTCGATCTCACGCTTCGGATTGCGCTTGAAAAAATCAGTAAAGAACTCTGCAAAACCTTCTTTTTCATCTTTAACGCCAGTGCTATGTTGGGTATAACTTTTTCCCATGTAGTTATCTTGGACTTCCTTGATCTCCCCATCGCGGATCCCACGTAAATATAGATTTCTAGCATTTTCAAGTTGTTGTGACATCATTTCTCCCACTTTCTTTAAAGCGTTTTCAAAATCATAACATATTTTTAAGCAAAAAAAAAGAACTTGTCGCATGGACAAGTCCTTTTGTAAAAAGATCAGATGATCTGTCTAAAAAACTCTTATTTAAGAGTAACTTTAGCGCCAACTTCTTCAAGTTTAGCTTGGATTTCTTCTGCTTCTTCTTTAGCAACGCCTTCTTTGATAACGGAAGGAGCACCATCAACTAAGCCTTTAGCATCTTTCAAGCCAAGACCTGTGATATCCTTAACAGCTTTGATAACTTTAACTTTACCAGCACCTGGATCTGTTAATTCAACATCAAATTCGCTCTTTTCTTCTGCAGCGCCTGCAGCAGCACCTGCAGCTGCAACTGGAGCAGCAGCAGAAACACCGAATTCTTCTTCGATAGCTTTTACTAAGTCGTTTAATTCAAGAATGCTAGCTTCTTTTAAGTCAGCAATGATCTTTTCTGTATCTAAGGCCATTTTAAAATCCTCCAATTTATATAGATAATTAATTATATATTTATGCGATCAAGACGCGCATCTTAAGCTGCGTCGTCTTCCTTGCTGTCGGCAACTGCCTTGACAGCGTATGCGAAGTTGCGAACTGGTGCTTGCAATACGGAAAGCAACATTGAAAGCATGCCTTCGCGGTTTGGTAATTTTGCAAGAGCGTGGATCTCTTCCAAGGAAACGACCTTGCCTTCGATCATACCACCCTTGATTTCCAAAGCTTCATGGTCTTCTGCGAATTTAGATAAGATACGAGCTGGAGCTGTAACATCTTCATCGGCAAAAGCAACAGCTGTAGGACCTGAGAATGTATCATCAAGACCTTCGTAACCTGCTTTGTCGGCAGCACGCTTCAAGTATGTGTTCTTGATAACGCGCATTTCAACACCTGCTTCACGTAATTCTTTACGTAAGTTAGTAACTTCTTCAACTGTTAAACCACGGTAGTCAACTACGACAACAGAACTAGCTTTTTCGAATTTTTCGACAACTTCTTCTACGATCGCAGCTTTCTTAGCGATAATTTCTTTACTCAATTGATTCACCTCCTAGTCATTGTGTCGAAGCTCTTTTAAAATAAAAAAGCTCCATGTCCACCAAGACACAGAGAGAATAACCGTAACAATTACTCCTCGGCAGGATATTAAGGCTTGCGCCACCTGAGTCTTAGGTAGAATCATATATTGACCTTTAGTATATTATCACGAGATAAAACAAACGTCAAGTATCTCAACGAAAAAAATCCAAAATAATTTCAAAAAAAGCCATGGTCAGATGACCATGACTTTTATCCGCTAAACTTATTCTTATAATGAGTTTACGTCAAGTGTGACACTTGGGCCAAATGTTGATGCTAAGGAAACATGTTTGATGTATGTTCCTTTAACAGCAGCTGGACGTAATTTAGCGATCGTATCATAGATAGCTTGGAAGTTGCCAACTAAAGCAGCTTCGTCAAATGATACTTTACCAACTGGTACGTGTACGTTACCATCACGGTCTGTACGGTATGTTACTTGACCGCTCTTAGCGTCAGAAACAGCTTTCTTAACGTCCATTGTAACTGTACCTGTCTTAGGGTTTGGCATTAAGCCTTTAGGTCCAAGAACACGACCTAAACGACCAACTTGAGCCATCATGTCTGGTGTTGCGATCGCAACGTCAAAGTCTAACCAGCCATCTTGGATACGTGCAACTAAGTCATCGTCACCGACAACGTCTGCACCTGCATCCTTAGCTTCTTGAGCTTTAGGACCTTTAGCAAAAACAACAACTGTTTGTTCTTTACCTGTACCGTTTGGTAAAACTAAAGCACCACGTAATTGTTGGTCTGCTTGTTTTGTATCTAAGTTTAAGTTGAATGCTACTTCGATCGTTGCATCAAAGTTAGCAAAGTCGATTTCTTTAACTAAAGCAACAGCTTCATTAGCTGTGTAAGCTTTGTCTGCTTCGACTTTTTTAGCAGCTTCTAAATATTTCTTGCTTTTCTTTTTAGCCATTAGTGAGTTCCTCCTTGCAAAATGTGGTCTATCGGATATACCTCCCACTTGACGGATCTGTTTTCACAGAAGCGTCCGTCTGAGAAGCATGGCCGTAGAAATTAGTCTTCTACAACAAAGCCCATGCTTCGTGCAGTACCTTCAATCATGCGCATAGCAGCTTCAACGTCTGCAGCGTTTAGATCTTGCATTTTTGATTCAGCGATTTCCTTAACTTGTGCTTTTGTAACTGTAGCAACTTTGTTTGTGTTAGGTTCGCCGGAGCCTTTTTCTACACCAGCAGCTTTCTTAAGTAAAACTGCAGCAGGTGGTGTCTTTGTTACGAAGTCAAATGAACGATCTTCGTAAACACTGATAACAACAGGGATGATCATACCAGCTTGGTCAGCTGTACGAGCGTTGAATTCTTTTGTGAATCCCATGATGTTGATACCTGCTTGACCTAAAGCAGGACCTACTGGTGGAGCTGGAGTTGCTTTACCAGCAGGAATTTGTAATTTAACAACGTTGATTACGTTTTTTGCCACGGGTCATTCCTCCTTATTCCGTGTGTGGTACGGATGGTCAGCATATTTGACCTCCCACGTCAATATGCAAAAGCATACTTATAAAATATAACACGCTTTTTACTTAAAAACAATATTTTGTCTAACTTTTTTCAAAAGCTTTTTTAGCTTGGCTCCCAAATAAAAAGCATCCGATCTTTTCATCGATCAGCCGATTTTCATGTAATTTGAAATGCCCTGCTTTTTCATCGGTTACGATGATCTCACGGTAAGCCTGCTTCACGAGTAAATAACGCAAACTCAAAACAGAATCTAGCGAGACTGAACCATCTGAGCGCGTTCCATTATTGAGATCACCAGCAATATTCAAAAATTTAGTCGTCGGTGAAATGATATAACGATGTTTTTGCATACTTTTAAAAAGCGGAGTCATCACACTTGGTCCGTTAGGCGTCAACGGACGATATTCGATCTCTTTTCCATCTTTACCGACTTCAAGATCATTAAAAGGCACCCCTAACGTCACGACTTTTTCTACGTGAGGGACACGATCTGAGATCCCAAATTTGCTTAAATAGTTTAAAACGGTAACGCCTCCCATGGAATGGGCAAGAATATTGACGCGCTCGATACTATATTCATTTTTGAGTGTACTCATCAAACGCCAGAGCCAGTCTGTCTGATGCATGACTGACATGCGATTATTATCAAATAACACTTGGATAAAGCCCCCCGGGACGTTAGGATCACCTGTGATCTTTAACGTGCCATCAGCTTTGATGACGATCACCGTGCTTTTTTGCCCCCAACCATAACGTTCAAACCGTTTGATCATTGAACCAGATGAAAACCGATTACCTGCATAGCCGTGGATAAAAAGCGTTGGAAGCTGATTCTTTAAAGTCACACTATGCGCCTTGCTTGGTTGCCCTAACTTATACCATTCGACCGCTGCTCCTAATAAAAGTCCGCCTAATGCAACACTTACCGTTTTGAACGGTTGCTTGAGTTTTTGCGCCATTTTATCACCTCTAAGAAAAAAGACCGTGTACCCACGATCCTTTTTTCTTCACTTAGACTAACGGTTCAACTTGATCGTAGTTCAATTCAGCAGTTGTTTCTCGACCAAACATATCGATCGTTACTTTTAATTTCATCTTTTCACTATCGATCTCAGTGATCTTGCCAACCATTTCCGCAAAGGCACCATCGATGATCGTTACTGCATCGCCCACTTCGAGATCAAGTTCAGCTTGATGCTCTTTACCTTCAAGTTGGCTTAAGATCGCTTCGATCTCTTCATCTAACAGTGGCGCTGGCTTGCTTCCAGCACCATGTGAACCTACAAATCCCGTAACGCCTGGGGTATTACGGACTACATACCAAGAACGATCAGTCATGACCATTTCTACTAACACATATCCAGGGAAAGTTTTGAGAGTCTCAACTTTTTCCTTTCCTGTCTTAGTTGTTTCGATCTTTTCTTCTTCAGGTACAACGACACGGAAGATATGATCTTCCATTCCCATTGATTGAGCCCGTGATTCTAAGTTAGTTTTGACTTTATTTTCATAACCAGCATATGTGTGTAACACATACCATTTCTTTTCAAATGATTCTGCCATCGTATCTCTACCTAAATTCCTTTCTCTGACGATCAAAATCGAGCTAAAATAAAAAACCCCGAGTATTCTCAGAGGTTTCGACCACAGTACATTGTAACAAAAAAAGACTGGCAATTCCAGTCTTTTCCTTTAAACAAGTAAGTTGATCAATGCTTGGGCAGCATAATCAACTACTCCAAAAAATACTGCAAAGGCTAACGATAAGACGACAACCGTTGTTGTATCTCGTCTTGTTTCTTTCGCGTTCAACCAAGTAGTATCTTTCATCGTTTGGATCACACTTTTAATGAATTTCACGCTCGATCACCCCTATACCAAATGTGAACAGATGTAGCTATCCGCTATATCTGAGAAAGAACTATAGTTTTTCCTTTCTTAATGCTTAACTCTTATCTATTTTATAACGCATTATCTTCAACTCACATTTATCTCTTTCGCTAAAGATAACACCTAGACGATCACACTGATCCGTTCTAAACTACTTCGTTTCGCGATGGATCGTATGCTTTCCACAATATTTACAGAATTTTTTAACTTCTAAACGTTCTACTCGATTAACATTTTCAGCGATCGAGTAATTACGCGAGCCACATTCTGAGCAAGCTAAGGCTACTTTTTTCTTAGACATTCAGTCCACCTCTTAGTCTTTATCATTACAACTTTATCAATAATCGTAACAGCTGTCAATAAACTAGCTACTATTCAAAATATTTCAAATTAGTTTTATTTGCCTCTTCAACTCCGACTAATTCGGCTTGAATGATCGTACGATCGACTTCATTATCCTCACCTGAAGCACAGGTCACTAAAGTAAGCATCTTTTTTCCTGGGACATCATAGATATATTGGACTTCACTTTTATTGACTGTTGTTTTAACCGTCGTCTTATAAACATAAACTTTTTTTCCGTCTGTCAAATAGATTTTAGCCCCCACCTTAGCCTTAGCAAGTGGTCCAAATAATAAACTTGCATCTTGCATATGGTGTCCTGCTAGGGCATAATTCCCTTCTTCACCCATTTTTTGATCTTGTTTCATCGTCCCTGCTCCGCGCACGAGATCAGCATTATTCAAGCCTTCAAAGATCGGCAAACGCAAACCGACACTTGGGAGCGCGATCTTTCCGATCGTATCATTTTGTTCACCAGTCGCAGCACTTACGACCATCTGGTTATCAACAGCCTTGATCTTTTTAAAATCAAAATTAGCTTTTGCATCTTTACTCTTTTTAGCCACGATCGTTGTATCAACCGCTCTAGTTGTCATATGTTGGACTAAAGCATTTTTGATCTGTTGGTTAAAGATCAAAGCAAGGCCAACGACTAACAAGATCACGATCAAAGTATATCTTAAAATTTTTTTCATTGGTCTATCACATCATCCCAGCCGAATGACTTTCAAATGGGATCCTTTCCTAAAAATTTTCAACGCTTGATATAAAATGGGACAAACTTTTCTTTGACTTTTGCACCAACTACTTCATCGGTCGATCCAAAGAGCACTTCTTCATCTCCGACTACTGTCATCGTAGCTTCGGCTAAGCTTTTGGCAAACTCGATCTGTTCGTCACCACTGACTCCAGATGAAGCATATTCAATGATCGTTACATATTTGTACTCCGTTTCGGTGGCTAACAAGATCCCAACGACCCAAGCTGCCCTGATCCGATCATCTTGCTTTATTACCCTTCGAAGACTATTTTCTAACGTAAGTGTCTTTTCTGGTGGCAGTTTCTTCAGCTTAAAATTACGTGCTTGTACTAAAAGTTGTTTGAGTTGTTCCAATTGTTCTTTAGATATCTCAAGGTCAACTTCACCTGGATCGATCACCAAGCTTTGCGCATGCATTTCCAAAACTTCTTGGATCAAACGCTCGATCCCTAAACGAACTACCGCTAGCCCTGAAACATTGGGATCAAGTTTTGGTTCTTCTGTATAAGCACAAAGAACACTTCCAGCTTCTGTTTGTCTTAACTGACAAACACCATATTCTAATACAACATAAAGTTTAACTTGCCCTAACAAAGTATAAAATTTAGCAACTACACCTTCATCGGTCGGAGTTTGTTTATAAGCCAGGCAGCATTCTTTGAAATAAGTTGTTTTTTTTGCAGTATCCATCTTTATAACACTTTCTTTTAAAGAATCTATAATTACTTATTATAATAGCTTTCAAAAGTTTTTGAAACAACTATTCTGCGCTTTGACTGATCATTTAGCTAAACGTGCAGCTTCAGTTAAAAAGTTGATCGGCTGATTAAAATTCGGATAAAAGAATAGATCCGAAACTTTCAATTCATCGATCGTAACTTCTTTTTGGATCGCAAGAGATAGCATATATAAAACGCCTGCTTGGTCAGTTTCAGAACAAAGTTGCGCTCCGATCAGCCGACGACTTTTAGCTAAATAGATCAAACGCAAGCGGATCTTATTATTTTGTGGCATAAACAGCGGTTTTTGCCAATCTTCATAATCAACGTATTGATAATCCAGATCATGCATTTGGGCCTCGGTAACTGTAACTCCAGTCGCAAAAAGGTTCAAGCCTAAAATACTGACAGCATTCGTTTTTTGGGTCCCACTTGATGATACTCGTTCACCAGCAATATTTTTAGCTGCTACATAAGCACCACGCATTGCATCTGAAATAGCAAAATTTACAACTAATTCATGTAATACATTTGAATACGAAGTTGAACAATCCCCCACAGCGTAGACGTCTGGTTCAGATGTTTGCTGATACTCGTTGACGATATAAGCTCCATTAGTATATAGTTCCAAATTGAAACGGCCTAATGTCGTATTAGGTAAAAAGCCCATCGTTAAAATCACCATCTCGGCTTCATACGTTCCTTGAGTCGTTGTGATCTGCGTCAAACGTCCCTCTTCGCCATCATATGCTAGCACTTCTTCGTCCAAATGAAGACTGACACCAGCATCACGCAATCGTTTTTCAACGATCTTTCCAAATGGTTCATCATAATGTGACATCATCAAATGTGATTTAGCTTCAAAGATCCGCACATGTTTTCCACGAGCTTTGATCGCTTCTGCCAACTCAACTCCGATATAGCCACCACCAATGATCGCGACCTCTTTTACGCAATCAAGATCTAGTCGTTGATTCACTTTCAGACCTTCTTGCAAATTTTTGATCCGGTAGATCCCTTTTAGTTTATTCCCCTTGATCCCTAAACTAACTTGATCTGCTCCAGTCGCTAAAACGAGCTTATCGTAATTTAAGTGTTTGACACCTTGCTTATTGCGGAAAATGACCCGTTTTGCCTTAAAATCGATCTTCTCAACTGTCGTATTTGTGTACAGTTCTTCCAATTGACTAATGATCTGATCAAGACCTTTATAGAAAAAATTCTTGTATGAATCAGCCCTGTTTCCTAAAATCATCGGTGTTCCACAGCCAAGATAACCTATATTTTTACTTTTATCGATCATCGTGATCGCAAAGTTCTTACCGGTTTGAAGTAAATTTTGTGCAACTGCCAAACCAGCATTATTCGCCCCCACAATAACGATCTTTTCTGCAGACATTTTTTCACCCTCATTTTTATTTATTCTTACCTATTTTATATATAAAAAAATTTATCTTTGGATAAGCACTAATAAGACTATCTATCTATGTTTAGTTCTTACATTATACCAACTAAATTTATCATCTACTAGACCTTATCTCAAGTCGAATTTTTTTAATAAAAAAAGAAGAGTACTTTGCCTCTTCTTTTCTAGACTATATTATCAGATCTCTTTTTCGTCATCTTTCTTCTTGGCGAAGCCGATAAGTCCTAAGAGACCAGCTACGATAGAAGCACCTACAGCAGCTAGCGTGTTATTTTGCTTATCACCTGTTTGTGGCAATTCATTCGCCTTAGTTTCAGTCACTTCAGAAGTTGCTGGAGTTTCTTCGATCGGTGTTTGAATGTTATTAACTGGTGTTGCATTTGGTGCTTTTGGTGTTTCAGGAGCTTTTGGTGTTGGTTGAGCTGGTTGTTCAACTACATGGTAAACAACTGGCGTATCAACACCGGGCTCACTTGGTGTCACACTTGTTGTTTCTGGTACCATACCTGGGACATCTGGTGTGTTTGTAACAATGACCTTAGTTGGATCGTTTGGATCATTTCGATATTGAGGTGTTGGTACATTTGGAATTGGATTTCCATTTGGATCCACTGGAATGATCTTGCCGATCGGTCTGTAGGTCACTGTATTTTCGATATCTTGTTGTTGTGCTTCTTGCCCTGGAACATTTGCACGATCTGCATAGTATCCTTCGATGACAGGAGCTTTGACATCTGCATAGCTATCGATATCGGAATTCCAATTTTCATTTGGATTCAAGACTTCACCAGTAACCTTATCAATGATCAATGTCCGGGTCCATGTGGATGTTTGAACATCATCATCGTATAACTGGTTACCATTTTCATCTACAAAATGAACCGTTGAAGTATATTGTTTTGTATACCCATCTTTAGCTGGCCATTTTGGTCCATTTGGATCATTTGGATTGATCGGTGTTCCTGGTTCATGTGGATCGTTTGGTCCAACTGGTGCTGTACCATGATCTAATTTAACAACGAAAACTTGATCTTCATCATCGTTATCATCATAAACTGGAGTTCCAGCATTCGTAAAGCCATCTTCTACTAAAACGTAGCCTTTGTTGATCAACTCATCGATCCGTGGTGTTGTAGAGTAATCGATCTTATCGCCTGATCCACCCGTTACCGTATCAGTTTCAAGTGTTTTACCAGTCTTTGTATCAACATAAACGATCTTAGCTGTTTGAACATGTTTTTCAGGTGTAACTGGTACGTAGATCACTGGTGTATCTTCACCTGGTTTATCTGGTGTCACAGTCGGTACTTCTGGACGATAACCTGGGATCTCTGGTACTGGTTGGTCTGGCACTGTCTTACTTGGATCAGTTGGATCGTTTGGATATTGTGGCGTTGGTGCATCTGGAATTGGTTTTCCATTTGGATCAACTGGAATGATCTTACCTAACTTAGCATACGTAAAGGTTACTGTAACGTTGTCTTTACCAAATGTACCTTTAGCGTTGTCTGAAGTTACCTTCAAGTAGTAGCCATCGATAACTTTAGCATCGCCTGTGACGTCGTATTCTGTACCTTCTTTGTAATCTGTTCCTTTAGTTACAGAAGCAGATAATTCATTACCTTCTTCATCAACGAAGCGTTCTGTCAAGCTGTACTTGTCTTCTACAACTGGCACATAGATCACTGGTGTATCTTCACCTGGTTTATCTGGCGTAACTGTTGGCACTTCTGGACGATAGCCTGGGATCTCTGGTACTGGTTGATCTGGCACTGTCTTACTTGGGTCAGTTGGATCGTTTGGATATTGTGGTGTTGGTGCATCTGGAATTGGTTTTCCATTTGGATCAACTGGAACGATCTTACCTAACTTAGCGTACGTAAAGGTCACTGTAACGTTGTCTTTACCAAATGTACCTTTAGCGTTGTCTGAAGTTGCCTTCAAGTAGTAGCCATCGATAACTTTGGCATCACCTGTGACGTCGTATTCTGTACCTTCTTTGTACTCTGTTCCTTTAGTTACAGAAGCAGATACTTCGTTACCTTCTTCGTCTACGAAGCGCTCTGTCAAGCTGTACTTATCTTCCACAACTGGCACATAGATCACTGGTGTGTCTTCACCTGGTTTATCTGGTGTCACAGTTGGCACTTCTGGACGATAGCCTGGGATCTCTGGTACTGGTTGATCTGGCACTGTCTTACTTGGGTCAGTTGGATCGTTTGGATATTGTGGTGTTGGTGCATCTGGAATTGGTTGTCCATTTGGATCAACTGGAACGATCTTACCTAACTTAGCGTACGTAAAGGTTACTGTGACGTTGTCTTTACCAAATGTTCCTTTAGCGTTGTCTGAAGTTGCCTTCAAGTAGTAGCCATCGATAACTTTGGCATCGCCTGTGACGTCGTACTCTGTACCTTCTTTGTAGTCTGTTCCTTTAGTTACAGAAGCAGATACTTCGTTACCTTCTTCGTCTACGAAGCGCTCTGTCAAGCTGTACTTGTCTTCCACAACTGGCACATAGATCACTGGTGTGTCTTCACCCGGTTTATCTGGTGTCACAGTTGGCACTTCTGGACGATAGCCTGGGATCTCTGGTACTGGTTGATCTGGCACTGTCTTACTTGGGTCAGTTGGATCATTTGGATATTGTGGCGTTGGTGCATCTGGAATTGGTTGTCCATTTGGATCAACTGGAACGATCTTACCTAACTTAGCGTACGTAAAGGTTACTGTGACGTTGTCTTTACCAAATTTGCCTTTAGCGTTGTCTGAAGTTGCTTTCAAGTAGTAACCATTGATAACTTTAGCGTCACCTGTGACGTCGTATTCTGTACCTTCTTTGTAATCTGTTCCTTTGACAACTGTTGCGGATACTTCGTTTCCTTCTTCGTCAACAAAGCGTTCAAGTAAGCTATACTTGTCTTCCACAACTGGCACATAGATCACTGGTGTGTCTTCACATGGTTTATCTGGTGTTACACTTGGTACTTCTGGTTGGTAGCCTGGGATCTCTGGTACTGGCGTTGTTCCACCCTTAGTTGGATCGTTTGGATCATTAGGGTATTGTGGATTTGGTACGTTTGGAATTGGGTTTCCTTCTGGATCCACTGGAATAACTTTACCTAATGGTCGGTAAACGACTTGTTCAGTCAAGTTTTCTTGTACTGTATCTTTAGCGTTTACGACTGCTTTATCAGCGTAGTAGCCTTCAACGACTGGAGATTTGACTGCATCGTATTGTGACTTGTCAGCTGTCCATGCTTCATTAGGGTTCTTGACTTCTCCTGTCACTGTGTCAATGATCAATGTCCGCGTCCATGTTGATGTTTGCACATTGTCATCGGCAACTTTGTTACCTTGTTCATCAACATAAGTGATCGTTGATGTGTAGTCTTTACTGTATTGATCTTTAGCTGGCCATTTTGGTCCATCTGGGTCGTTAGGATTGATCGGTGTATCTGGTTCGTGTGGATCGTTTGGTCCAACTGGTTTTTCACCGTGTTTCAAGATAACTTCAAAAACTTGATCTTTGTTTTTATCGTTATCAAACATTGCATCAACTGGGAAACCATCACTTACAAGCACATAACCCTTGTCAGTCAAATCTTTGATCTTAGCAGCAGTTGAGTATTCGATCTTAGCGTTGCTCTTACCTGAAACATTGTCAGATGCAAGTTGTTGCCCTGTTGTTTCATCGATATAGTTGATCGTTGCTTTTTGATCATCGTAGTTGTAAACAACTTTTGTATCCTTACCAGGATCTTCTGGCGTCACACTTGGTACTTCTGGTGTCATACCTGGGATCTCTGGTACTGGTTGATCTGGCACTGTCTTGCTTGGGTCAGTTGGATCATTTGGATATTGTGGTGTTGGTGCATCTGGAATTGGGTTTCCATTTGGATCAACTGGAATGATCTTACCTAACTTAGCATACGTAAAGGTCACTGTGACATTATCTTTACCAAATGTTCCTTTAGCGTTGTCTGAAGTCTTGATCAAGTAGTAGCCATCGATAACTTTGGCGTCGCCTGTAACATCGTACTCTGTACCTTCTTTGTAGTCTGTACCTTTAGTTACAGAAGCAGATACTTCGTTTCCTTCTTCATCAACAAAACGTTCTGTCAAGCTGTACTTGTCTTCTACAACTGGCACATAGATCACTGGTGTATCTTCACCTGGTTTATCTGGTGTTACAGTTGGCACTTCTGGACGATAACCTGGGATCTCTGGTACTGGTTGGTTTGGTACTGTCTTACTTGGGTCAGTTGGATCGTTTGGATATTGTGGCGTTGGTGCATCTGGAATTGGATTTCCATTTGGATCAACTGGAACGATCTTACCTAACTTAGCGTACGTAAAGGTTACTGTAACGTTGTCTTTACCAAATATACCTTTAGCGTTGTCTGAAGTTGCTTTCAAGTAGTAACCATTGATAACTTTAGCGTCACCTGTGACGTCGTATTCTGTACCTTCTTTGTAATCTGTTCCTTTGACAACTGTTGCGGATACTTCGTTTCCTTCTTCGTCAACAAAGCGTTCAAGTAAGCTATACTTGTCTTCCACAACTGGCACATAGATCACTGGTGTGTCTTCACCTGGTTTATCTGGTGTTACACTTGGTACTTCTGGTTGGTAGCCTGGGATCTCTGGTACTGGCGTTGTTCCACCCTTAGTTGGATCGTTTGGATCATTAGGGTATTGTGGATTTGGTACGTTTGGAATTGGGTTTCCTTCTGGATCCACTGGAATAACTTTACCTAATGGCCGGTAAACGACTTGTTCAGTCAAGTTTTCTTGTACTGTATCTTTAGCGTTTACGACTGCTTTATCAGCGTAGTAGCCTTCAACGACTGGAGATTTGACTGCATCATATTGTGACTTGTCAGCTGTCCATGCTTCATTAGGGTTCTTGACTTCTCCTGTCACTGTGTCAATGATCAATGTCCGCGTCCATGTTGATGTTTGCACATTGTCATCGGCAACTTTGTTACCTTGTTCATCAACATAAGTGATCGTTGATGTGTAGTCTTTACTGTATTGATCTTTAGCTGGCCATTTTGGTCCATCTGGGTCGTTAGGATTGATCGGTGTGTTTGGTTCGTGTGGATCGTTTGGTCCAACTGGTTTTTCACCGTGTTTCAAGATAACTTCAAAAACTTGATCTTTGTTTTTATCATTATCAAACATTGCATCAGCTGGGAAACCATCACTTACAAGTACATAACCCTTGTCAGTCAACTCTTTGATCTTAGCTGCAGTTGAGTATTCGATCTTAGCGTTGCTCTTACCTGAAACATTGTCAGATGCAAGTTGTTGCCCTGTTGTTTCATCGATATAATTGATCGTTGCTTTTTGATCATCGTAGTTGTAAACAACTTCTGTATCCTTACCAGGATCTTCTGGCGTCACGCTTGGTACTTCTGGTGTCATACCTGGGATCTCTGGTACTGGTTGATCTGGCACTGTCTTGCTTGGGTCAGTTGGATCATTTGGATATTGTGGGTTTGGTGCATCTGGAATTGGGTTTCCATTTGGATCAACTGGAATGATCTTACCTAACTTAGCATACGTAAAGGTCACTGTGACGTTGTCTTTACCAAATGTACCTTTAGCGTTGTCTGAAGTTGCCTTCAAATAGTAACCATTGATGACTTTGGCATCGCCTGTGACGTCGTACTCTGTACCTTCTTTGTAATCTGTTCCTTTGACAACTGTTGCGGATACTTCGTTTCCTTCTTCGTCAACAAAGCGTTCAAGTAAGCTATACTTGTCTTCCACAACTGGCACATAGATCACCGGTGTGTCTTCACCTGGTTTATCTGGTGTTACACTTGGTACTTCTGGTTGGTAACCTGGGATCTCTGGTACTGGTTGGTCTGGCACAGTCTTGCTTGGGTCAGTTGGATCATTTGGATATTGTGGGTTTGGTACGTTTGGAATTGGGTTTCCTTCTGGATCCACTGGAACGATTTTACCTAACGGCCGGTAAACGACTTGTTCAGTCAAGTTTTCTTGTACTGTATCTTTAGCGTTTACGACTGCTTTATCAGCGTAGTAGCCTTCAACGACTGGAGATTTGACTGCATCGTATTGTGACTTGTCAGCTGTCCAAGCTTCATTAGGGTTCTTGACTTCTCCTGTCACTGTGTCAATGATCAATGTCCGCGTCCATGTTGATGTTTGCACATTGTCATCGGCAACTTTGTTACCTTGTTCATCAACATAAGTGATCGTTGATGTGTAGTCTTTACTGTATTGATCTTTAGCTGGCCATTTTGGTCCATCTGGGTCGTTAGGATTGATCGGTGTATCTGGTTCGTGTGGATCGTTTGGTCCAACTGGTTTTTCACCGTGTTTCAAGATAACTTCAAAAACTTGATCTTTGTTTTTATCGTTATCAAACATTGCATCAACTGGGAAACCATCACTTACAAGCACATAACCCTTGTCAGTCAAATCTTTGATCTTAGCAGCAGTTGAGTATTCGATCTTAGCGTTGCTCTTACCTGAAACATTGTCAGATGCAAGTTGTTGCCCTGTTGTTTCATCGATATAGTTGATCGTTGCTTTTTGATCATCGTAGTTGTAAACAACTTTTGTATCCTTACCAGGATCTTCTGGCGTCACACTTGGTACTTCTGGTGTCATACCTGGGATCTCTGGTACTGGTTGATCTGGAACTGTCTTGCTTGGGTCAGTTGGATCATTTGGATATTGTGGTGTTGGTGCATCTGGAATTGGGTTTCCATTTGGATCAACTGGAATGATCTTACCTAATGGCCGATAAACGACTTGTTCAGTCAAGTTTTCTTGCACTGTGTCTTTAGCGTTTACCATTGCTTTATCAGCATAGTACCCCTCAACAACTGGAGATTTGACTGCATCATATCGTGACTTGTCAGCTGTCCATGCTTCGTTAGGATTTTGAATCTCTCCTGTTACCTTATCGATTTGAAGCGTCCTTGTCCATGTAGAAGTTTGCACATTGTCACTAGCAACTTTGTTACCTTGTTCATCAACATAAGTGATCGTTGATGTGTAGTCTTTACTGTATTGATCTTTAGCTGGCCATTTTGGTCCATCTGGGTCGTTAGGATTGATCGGTGTATCTGGTTCGTGCGGATCGTTTGGTCCAACTGGAGCAATATCATGTTCTAAAGTAACATAATAAGTCATAGGTTCATCCCCAAACGTAGCATTAGTTGGAACACCATCACTAACTAACTTATAACCCTTATTAATAAAGTTTTCGATCTTCGTTGCTGTTGAATAATTTAAATCAGTTCCTGGCTTACCTTCAAGTTTATCAGTATCCAAAACTTTGTTGTTTTCAGTCTTATCCTGGTAAATGATCGTCACAGGTTGGTTTTGAACTACTTTCTTATAAACAACAACTGTTTCGTAGTTAGCTGGCATTACCGCAACGCCACCATTGTTCTTGTAAGCTTCACTCAATTGACCATTTTCAACAACTGAATCGTTTGGCATATCCAATGTTGCATGGATCGAAGAAGCATCACCACCGACCTTTACACCATTTGCGTTCGTTGATTGGATGCTTGCTGTGTAACCAGCTAATTCTGGTGTAGCTACAGCATCATACGCCGTCTTCGTGTTGACACCATTTGCAACTTGCCAACCGCTATCTTTAGAAACAATATATAAATTCTTGATATAATCTAAGATCTGATCTGCAGTATGGGTAGCTCCGTACTCCTTAACACTCTTGATTTGTTCTGGAGTCAGATCAAGAGTGATATCGCGTGTCAAATCAACTGTTTGCGTGACTGTTGGTGCTGCCTCTGTACCATCTTCGTAAACATATTTGATCACGTTTTGATGTTGACCAGCCGCTTGAGTCTCCGTCGTATGAGGGAACCAGATCTGATGAGAAGCACGCATGGTAGAAAGACCATAATATGGTGCTACACCATTGTTTCCCCGTTGGACATCTGGACTCACATCTCCTTGTTCGTAAATATTATTAGCAGCTACACCAGCAGTCAATCCAATACCACTGATCGATAAGTCTGGATTTACCCCATTATCATACTTGTTTCTAGATCTAAATCCATCTTTATCAAAGTTTGCCGAATTAATATTTAACCAGATCAAATCCGCGGGTTGCTTATTATCACCCCGCTTAACTTTCTGATAAACAACATAATCAGTCCCTGAAACTCTGAAGGTACCTTTTGTTCCCGCCATATAAACCAAGTTTGCATTAAATTTAGGACCTGTATCTTTAATATTCAAACCACCGACTGGCATCCAACCAGTTACAGCCCCGCCATTGGAAAAGCGCTCTAAGTTAAGGTAGAGCGGGTCTTGAATATCGATAACAGATTTGGCTGCCCCTAATGGGAACGAGATCAATTCGGCATAAAAGTTTGTGTTATCATCACGAATATCAACAACAGCACCTTTTTTAGAAGTAAACGCTGCTGCTGTATTAGCATTTTGTGAATCTAAAGAAATAACATCATCCCATGGATTATCACCACGGCCCGTCAGGATCACACGGAAAGTAGCATATTCATCGATCGTGATATTACCACCTTCATTGACACCAATATAGTTATAACCGTCATAACTACCGGACGTACCTGTCTTACCTTTTGATTCAAATAAAGTATTTGAGTGCTTAGAGATCACGATGTTTGAGTTGTTAGCTAGATCTAAAGCGACCCCACGTCCATTATTTTGGAAATGAACGTTAGAGTATTCACCAGATGTAAAGTTAGCATTGTTACCTAAAATGAGGCCATCGCGTCCAGCAAAGTTAAAGGTCGAATATTCGCCAAACGTTACCGCTGTTGGGCCGTCATTTCTTGAGCGAGCACCATAACCGCCAAAACGATCGCTATCTGTAATTCCGATTGCTGGACGATCAGCCCCGATCGAAACAGCTTGACCGATGCTTGTGTTCATATTGACAGTTGAGTTACGTCCAGTCAAGAAGTTACCACCATTCAACATGAAGATCCCAGCATCATGATAACGCGCACTATCTGTAGCGTTATTTGTGTTCATGTTAACGGTCATCGTTGCGTTATCACCAACACGAACTGTAGAACCATCTGGTAAGTTGATACCATCACCGATCGCAGAACGGTTGAGCGTAAAGTTAGCTCCATTTGCAACTGTTACTGACTTAGCACCCCAGATGTTTGCATCATTTCCGTTTTTCTTATATGTGTTAACTGTTGGTTTACTTGCAGAAGAAACCGTTGAAGTCGTTGTTCCATCGATCACAACATTAGCATTTCCGCTACCACCATAAAGTGAAGCACCAGAATGCCTTACATCTTTATAAGTTACAGTACTTGTACCATAAGTGTTACCAAAAGTTACCGTACCGTCAGCACTTGTTGTTGTTAAATTCAAGTTTTCAAACGTTAAGTTCCAATTTCCGTTAGCTACTAACGGTGTCGAACCAAAATTGATCCCTGAATTTTGATTAGCACCTTTGATGACAACACTACGGTTATTACCATAAACAGTACCTGTTCCCCTTGCGCTGATCGTCCCGTCAACGTTGATCGTTTGGTAGCGACTATTATTCAAAGCATTGATAAGTCCAGTCCAGTTATTGACAGTTGTGGAAGTACTATCATTTTCGGTTACTGTTGCCGCTCTAAAGGTTGCAACTGGTGTGGCTTCTTTATTTTCTTCTGTTTGAGCATTTGACTCAACTGTATTCGCAGTATTTACTTGACTTACAGCTGATTTTGCTTCATCATTAGTGGATAATGTAGACTCAGTTGTTGATTCTTTTTCAACATCAGTATTATCTTGTGTGTTGTTGTCTACTTGCGTATTTTCATTTTCTTTGCTTGCGGAGGATCCTTCTGCTGAGCTAGTGTCATCTGTGGAAGATTTTGTGGAAGTTGATGACGTTTCAGCAGCTGTTTCTGTTTGAGCGTCTGTGGAAGTTTCAGTCACATCGGAAGCCTTTGTTGCATCAGTAGTGGAAGATTCTGTGGAAGTTGATGCTTCAGCTTCATTTTTTAGTGACTGTTGATCAGCGTCTGTGGAAGTTTGATCAGCTGACTTAACGATCGCTGTTTGTTGTTCAGTTATCTGTTCGGAAGCACTTGCGCCTGTAGCGGAACCGAGGAAAAAGGTCGTCCCTACCAGAACGGAAGTTACACCGATACTTAACTTTTTGATCGTATATTTAGAAGCCCGGTTAGCAGATTTCTGAATATACAGATCTTTATTATTTTTTGAAACCATGTATTACTCTCCTTTTTCTAAATTGATATCGAACTCAAATAAAGTATATTATAAATAAATTTATGCCAAAATGTATATTTCCGCATAAATTGTATAAAACGATTTATAATAAATTTTAAAAATTGAATATTTCAATACTTTTTGACTTTTTAAACAAATAGTTAGTATTGATAGTTTTAAAAAAGTTATAATAATTACGAGGAGATTTTGTAATATTTTATTTTAATTAGTTTATTATCAAAGGGGTCCTAATCTATTATGAAGAGGCTAAAAATGATCAAATCTTTGCATATTTGCCTTAGATTACCGATCATCGTTTTTGATGAAAATTTAGAAATAATCGAAGAGTATCGTTCAAATCGAACGACCGTACTCTTTAGTGACTACGAGAATATTTTACATGATGCCCTTGAATCTCACGAACTATTCAATTTTATCAGTGGCGAATTGAACGATATGTTTTTACTCTATAACTTTGAGAATTTTCATATTCTTTTTGGACCATTCAAGTGTAATCATATTAACAAAACGTTCTTTAATAAAGATATGAAAAAATTAAAAGTCAGTCCCCGCGACCAAGAGCTACTCTATACCTACTTAGAAGAGTTACCACTTTTTTCAACCAGTGAGCTCCGAGATATTTTGATCATGGTCCATTATTTCTTTTCTGGTGAGATCAAAGACCTAATGACTGATAAAGTGCATTTTGATGCTAAAAAATATTCGACTGAGATCACTGACCAACGGATCGAATACCTTATTTCTCAAAATTTCGATTCTAATATGTACCTATATTTATATGAACATAAGATCTTAGACTATGTCCGCAACGGCGATGTTAATAAATTACGTGATATGGTCTTTAAATTAAGTAATGGCGTTGTACCTGCAGTTACTGGTGATTCTTTACGCTCTGAAAAAAATTATTCGATCGTTGTTTTTGAAAAATTATCCCAAACGGGGATCGAACTTGGAATGGATATCATCACAGCTTATAGTAGCCGTGATCTTTTTATCAAAAAAACAGAATTGAGTACGACTTTAGATGAGATCTTACAAGTTCGCGATGCCGCGATCGTTTATTACACAAACGAAGTTAACGAAGTTTCATCTAAACATCTATCACCGTTGATAACTTCGATCGTTCAATACATTAATACCAATATGTATCGTCCGCTTAAAGTCAAAGAACTAGCACATCAATTCAATATCAGTGAATCTAAACTGCGTTCTCTCTTTAAAGCAGAACTTGGTTCAACTGTCCAAGATTTTATTACTGACCGGAAGATCTCAGAAGCAAAACTAATGCTCAAATCAAACGTTACGACAAATGAAGTTGCCTATACTTTAGGTTTTGCAGACGCCTCTCACTTCTCACGTGTCTTTAAAAAATTAGTTGGTCAGACCCCAAAACAATATCAGCAAACTGCAACTTTACTTGATTAAAAAAGCCTTGGCAAAACGCCAAGGCTTTTTAGTTAGTTATTTGAAAGTTCATCTCTTAATTTAGCTAACTCTTTGAGTTGTTCCTCATCAAAAGGTGATCGTCGCACTAAGGCCTGATCTTGATATGTCCGCGTTGCTTCGTGGACCTCTTGTTTAGCTCGCTTGATATCTTGATAAAGCTCCCACGCAGGTTTACGTAAAGCTCCTTGGGAAAAGACAGCCCATTGTTCGGCTCCGTCACTTGTCGCAACTGTAACTTGTGTCAGGCGCGTTTGCAACTGTCCTGCCAAGCGTTCGATATAGCTATCAGCCGTCTGACCTTCATCAGTCCAAACGATCTCTAAACCATAACGTTCATAGCTTTGGCCAAGTCCTGGCACATACATTGCATCAAAAGCAACGATGATCCGCGCATTTACTTGCTTATGGTAAGCAGATAAAATGTGTAACAGCTTATCACGGGCTGCTTCGAGTTGATCAGCTTTTTTTAACCGTTCTAATTCTGGCCAATGCCCGATCATATTATAGGCATCGACTAATAAGATCTGCTGTTTCATTTTAATTGCCTCTTGAAGTAAAACCTTGATAGATCAACAAACTAGCAGCAACGCTAGCATTTAAACTTTGCACATGCCCGACCATCGGGATCGTGAGCATCTCATCACATTTTTTCTTTAATAAAGGCGCGATCCCCTTACCTTCATTTCCAATCACTAACGCTGTCGGTCCTTTGGCACTCCATTTTCTAAAATCAGTTCCGTGCATATCTGTTCCAAAGACCCATAAGCCACGTTTTTTCAACTCTTCTACCGTCTGAACTAAATTAGTTACACGACAGACAGGCACATATTCGATCGCTCCCGTCGATGTTTTAGCTACTGTCGCAGTCAACTGTACTGCACGACGTTTAGGAATGATGATCCCATGGATCCCAGCAGCATCAGCAGTTCGCATGATCGAGCCGAGATTATGTGGATCCTCGATCCCATCTAAAATGATAAAGAACGGATCTTCACCCTTCTTTTCAGCCTGTTCAAATAATTGGTCTAAGCTAGCATATTCATACGCTGCTACAGCTAAAACGACTCCTTGATGATTTTGACCATCGGCTAATAGATCTAACTTAGCTTTAGGAACTTGATTGACGATCACATCTTTTTTCTTTGCTAAAGCACTGATCTCTTTTAGAGCATCTGCTTTGAGTCCACTTTGGATAAAGACTTTATTGACAGCTTGCTTGCTTTTTAAAGCAGCTAAAGCCGGATGACGTCCGATCACGAAATCTTCATTTTGTGCCATTATTTTTCTCCTTCCTCGACAGTTTTGATACACCAAGTGGCTAACTCATCTAACCGCTCTTTTTGTCCACTCAAATACAAATAACCAAATAATGCTTCAAAGCCAGTCGAGATCCGATAAGTCACGACCGAAGTATTTTTAGCTGAAGTATAGCTTTTAGCATTGCGCCCACGTTTGAAATATTCTTGTTCTTCTGGTGTCAACAAAGCTTGTTCTTCCATTTTTTTGATCAACATCGCTTGCGCTTTCGCCGAAACATAATGGGTAGCCCGATGATGCAAGCGCGTTGGTTTGGTCATTCCTTGAGCTAAAAGGTGATCTCGGATATAAACTTCATAGATCGCATCGCCGATATAGGCTAGTGCGATCCCATTCATTTGTCGGTAATCTGCTGTCATAATTATTCTCTCTTCCACCTTGTTCCTTGAGGTGTATCTTCTAAAATGATCCCTTGTTCTTTCAACTGATCTCTGATCGCATCGCTTGTAGCAAAATCACGTTTAGCTCGTGCTTGATCTCTTTTAGCGATCAAGATAGCGATTTTTTCATCATCTAAATCAGCTTCTTCTAATTTGATCCCAAAGATCGTAGCTAACTGCGCAAAATTCGCTAAAAGATAGCGCAACGTTTCTGCACTGACTTCAGTTTTAGTCGCATAGACGTTTAATTGCTTAGCGATCTCATATAAAACCGTGATCCCATTTTGGGTATTGAAATCGTCGTCCATTGCTTCTACAAAAGCAGCTTGATGTGCTAAAAATTCGGCTTCGACATCTTTTTCAAGTGGCGTTTCAGTGGCATCTTTAAGACGATAACTTGCATTTTGAAAAGCGGTCTTCAATTTATTCAAATTAGCAGTCGCGTCTGCAAGATTAGCTTGACTATAACGGATCGGACGTCGATATTGCGTCGTAGCCATCAAAAAACGAATGATCTGCGGATCAAGCGTTTTGACAAGTTCATGGACCGTCACAAAATTTCCAAGCGATTTACTCATCTTTTCATCATCTTGTCCGATCGTGACAAATCCGTTATGCATCCAATAGTTAGCGAATTTTTGCCCTGTTTTAGCTTCACTTTGGGCGATCTCATTTTCATGATGCGGAAATTCCAGATCTTGACCACCGGCATGGATATCGATCGTTTCACCTAAGTATTTCGTAGCCATCACTGAACATTCGATATGCCACCCTGGACGCCCTAGACCCCAAGGAGACTCCCAAGCGATCTCACCTGGTTTAGCTTTTTTCCATAAGGCAAAATCTAAAGGATCTTCTTTTTTCCCTTGATCTAAAGCAGTTACACGTTGACTAGCACCTAATTCAAGTTCATCTAGTGCTTGCCCTGAAAGCTTACCGTAATCTTTGAATTTTCGTGCTCTAAAATAGACATCGCCTGCCACTTCATAAGCATAACCTTTTGCAACTAAAGCTTTGACAAAGGCGATGATATCATCCATCGTTTCCATCACCCGTGGATTTTTAGTTGCTTTTTTGATATTCAAAGCTGAAATATCAGCGTAAAAAGCTGCAATATACTTATCGGTAAGTTCTTTGACACTTAGACCTGTTTCTTGGCTAGCTTTGATGATCTTATCGTCAACATCGGTAAAATTAGATACATAATCAACAACATAGCCACGATATTCTAAATAGCGCCTAACTGTATCAAAAGCGATCGCCGAGCGGGCATTGCCAATATGGATATAGTTATAAACAGTCGGTCCACAAACATACATACTGACTTTACCTGGAACTTGCGGATGAAATTCTTCTTTTTTATTCGTCAGAGTATTATAGATCTGGATCATGATAATTCCCCCTTCTTAATCATTGTTTAGTAAAAAAGAGCTGTTCCCTTGGGTACGGCTCTTTTTTTAGCTGCCTTGCGGAGACTGACGTCTTTGATCGCAGCTTTTACTTTATGACATTAAGCTTCCATTTCAGTTAATGTTTGTTCTAAATGACGTAAAACTTTTTTGCGTCCTAAAAGTTCGATCGAAGGTGCAAGTTCTGGACCATGCATCTCGCGGGTCGTTGCGATCCGGATCGGCATATAAAGTTTTCGGCCACGAACGCCTGTCTCTTTTTGGATCTTACGGATCGTTTCTTGGATCGAAACTGCATCAAAGATCGGTAAAGTCTGCATTCGCTTAGCAAATTCATCTAACACGACCTTCGCCGATGGATCAGCTAATTCCGCTTTGGCTGCTTCATCTAAAACTGGTGGTTCATTGAAAAAGATCTCAGCCATCTCAGCTAATTGCCCTGTATAAGACATTTGACGCTTATACAAGTTGACTAATTGACGGACCCATTGGATCGTCATGACATCTGGATCACTTGCGATCTTTTCAGCTTTGATCAATTGTTTCAAAGAAGAATCAGTGATCTCATCACTATCTGCTGCTTTGACGTATTGATTGTTGATCCATTCGAGTTTCTTGCTATCAAAAGCAGCTGGTGATTTGCTCAAACGTTTTGGATCAAACATCTTGATAAAGTCTTTCTTAGAAAAGATCTCAGACTCACCTACTGGAGACCAACCTAATAAAGTGATAAAGTTGAACATCGCTTCTGGTAAATAACCAAGGGAACGATATTGTTCGATAAATTGTAAGACTGTTTCATCACGCTTAGAAAGTTTCTTACCTGTTTCAGAGTTGATGATCAAGGACATATGTCCAAAAACTGGTGCTTGCCAGCCAAAAGCTTCATAGACGGCTAATTGTTTAGGCGTATTAGCAACATGATCATCGCCCCGTAAAACGTGTGTGATCTCCATCAAGTGATCATCAACAACGACCGCAAAGTTATATGTCGGCATCCCGTCGCGTTTTTGGATGACAAAGTCGCCCCCGATCGTATCAGAGTTAAAGCTGACTTTACCTTTAACGATATCGTCCCATTCATAAACTTTGTCATGTGGTAAACGGATCCGCACGACTGGCTTTAAGCCTTTAGCTTGAGCTTTAGCTTGAACTTCTTTGATCTCTTCTTCGCTCATGCCTTCATATTCGTAGACATAGCGTGGAGCTTCGCCACGAGCTTTTTGTTCTTCACGTTGCGCTTCGAGTTCTTCTTCTGTCATGTAAGATTCATACGCGAGACCTTTTTCCAATAATTCATTGATCAAAGGACGGTAAATATCTTTACGTTCTGATTGACGGTAAGGACCGTAATTACCTGGCTTGTCTGGACCTTCATCCCAATCGATCCCTAGCCAAGCTAAGTTATCCATCTGACTCTTTTCGCCGTCAGCGATATTTCTCTTTGTATCTGTATCCTCGATCCGTAATACAAATGTTCCCTTGTTATGCCGTGCAAACAAGTAATTGAATAAAGCTGTTCGAGCATTACCGATATGCAAATGTCCAGTTGGACTTGGAGCATAACGCACGCGAATCTTATCTTTTGCCAAATTAAGCGCCTCTTTCTGATTATTTTGATAATTAAAAGAACTTTTAGTTCCCTTCTTATAGATACTCTACAATTTTACACTGGATACGCTAAAAAATAAACTCTACGCTAGAAATTCCTTAGTTTTTTTCCTTGAGTTTCTTCTTTGAATGGTATGGTTTGGCAAAGATCATTCGCCCAGCGTCAGTTTGCAAGGCCGAGGTCACTTCAACTTCGATCGTTTTATTCATATAGTAACGTCCATCTTCAACAACGATCATCGTCCCATCGTCTAAGTAAGCGACCCCTTGTTGTCTTTCAGTTCCGTTTTTGATGACCATGACATTCAAGCGTTCGCCTGGAATGACACGCGGTTTCAATGCTTTAGCTAAAGCATTGACGTTTAAAACTTTGACATTTTGAAATTCACTGACTTTATTTAAATTGTAGTCATTTGTAACGATCACCGCATCAAGCATTTTAGCTAACTTGATCAATTTTGAATCGACTTCTTGAATATCGTCAAAATCACCTTCATACATCTCGACTGGCACGATCTTTTCGTCGCGCAGTTTATTTAAAATATCTAAACCACGTCGCCCCCGAACACGTTTGATGCTATCGCCCGAATCGGCAATATATTGTAATTCATACAACACAAAGTTAGGGACGATCAAAGTTCCTTCTAAAAAGCCAGTCTTAGCTAGATCATAGATCCGACCATCGATCAAAATATTCGTGTCTAACAACTTGTATTTATAAAAATTATCACCGGCTTTTCGTTCTAAAACGTTATTGTTTTCACTGTCTTTTTTCCGGGTTCTAGTGGAAAAAATTTTAGGTAGATCGCTCAAACGCGTCCGTCCAACAAACCACCCTAAATAAGCAAAAACGATCATCAAGATCACCGGTAAGATCGTATTGACAAAAAAGAGCGATGATTGCCAAAAGAGCGTTGAGATCAAAACGGCGATCACAAGTGAGACGATAATTGCGATACTTTCTGAGATAATGACCTCCGTCTTTTGCCGAGCTAACGTCTCCTCAACTTTTTTTAAGATCCCCTCGACTGGTTCAGTCAAGAAAAATGAACAGATCATCAGTAAGCTAAAACCGATCAACATATTGATGATCCCGTTATAAAGAACAGGTTGGTCGATATTCAAAATGCGCCATAAACTTGGTAAAAATGAATATCCAGCCCCGATCCCTAAAAATGCAAAGATCAATCGAATTATTCTTTTGCGCATAACTTAATTCCTTTCTTTTTTATTTTTGAATCAAAAAACATGTCGTAATGCTTCACTAAGTGTTTTGACACCGACAACTTGAATATTTGAGGGTAACTCTAGATCAGTTAGATTGTTTTGTGGGACAAAGACGCGCTTGAACCCCAATTTAGCAGCTTCTGCGATCCGCGCATCGATCCGATTGACGCGTCTGACTTCACCAGTCAGACCCAGTTCTCCGATAAAGCAGTCGTCAGGCGCAGTTTGGGCATCGCGATAACTAGACACGATACTCATTGCTACAGCTAGGTCGATCGCAGGTTCATCTAACTTAACGCCTCCAGCGGCTTTAAGATAAGCATCTTGATTTTGCAACAACAGCCCCGCACGTTTTTCTAAAACGGCCATGATCAGTGAGATCCGATTATGATCAAGTCCTGTCGTTGTGCGCTTAGCATTGCCAAAGGCGGTTGGCGTCACAAGTGCTTGGATCTCAGCTAAGATCGGCCGCGTTCCTTCAAGTGAAACAACAACGGCTGAACCAGTTGCTCCACTCAAGCGTTCTTCTAAAAAGATCTCTGATGGATTCGGTACTTCGACTAATCCCCCATCACGCATCTCAAAAACACCGATCTCATTTGTTGAACCAAAACGATTTTTGACAGCCCGTAAGATCCGAAATGACCGGTGCATATCACCTTCAAAGTACAAGACCGTATCGACCATATGCTCTAAGATCTTTGGTCCTGCGATCGCTCCCCCTTTCGTCACATGACCGACGATAAAGATCGTGATCCCATTTGTTTTAGCGATCTGCATCAAAGCTGCGGTAACTTCACGGATCTGCGCCACACTCCCGACTGCTGAAGTGATCTCTGGCATCTGCATCGTTTGGACCGAATCGATCACAACGTAGTCTGGCTTTAATTCTTCGATATTTTGTAAAATACTGCCCATATCTGTCTCAGGATATAAATAAAAATCGCTCCCAGAAACACCGAGCCGGTCAGCACGGAGTTTGATCTGACTAGCACTTTCTTCTCCTGAAACATATAGTAATTTTCCACCTTGATCAGCTAAGCTTCCTGAAACTTGTAAAAGCAACGTTGACTTACCGATCCCTGGATCGCCCCCGATCAAGACCATTGAACCTGGAACGATCCCTCCGCCTAAAACGCGATTCAATTCTGCATTTTTAGCATCGATCCGTGGCGTCTTGGCGACCGTAACTTCTTCGATCTTTTGGGGCGCAGTCTTTGTGCCTGCTAAGGTGACCCGTGGTGTCGCTTTTAAAGTTGCTGTCTTTTGTTCGACTTCTTCGACTAAAGTATTCCACTCACCGCAATTTGGACAGCGGCCTAAGTAGCGCGGTGAGACATAGCCACAATTTTGACAAACATATTTACTTTTTGGTTTTGCCACTTATTTTTTTCTATATCAAATGTGAGCAAATACTTCTTGATGAAGTTATTTGAGAAAGCAATATAGTTTTCCTTTCTTGAGCTTATTTCATGCAAAGCGATATCCATCACATTTTATCTTTCTCGTGGATATCAGCAGTTCGATCCAGTTGCCTGCGCACTACATATTCTTTTGAGTACACAGTATACCCGAATTTTACTAAAAAAATTTATAAGATAATCTTAAATCATTAGCGCCCAGATGAACCAAACCCACCTGTTCGCTCTTGTAATGGGGCTTTTTCAGCATCTGCCAACAAATATGGTAAAAAGATCCCTTGCCCTAAACGTTCACCTTTTTTGATCACTTTATTCGTTAGTCCAAAATTGACTAATTGAAAGAAGATCTCACCTTCATTGTTAGCGTTATTATAGTAGTCAGCATCTACGATCCCGACACCATTTGGCAAGATCAAGCCGTATTTTAACGGATTGCTCGAACGATTGGCTAACATCAAGAATTCATCGGGTTGCATATAAGCTTTGATCCCAGTAGGAACTAAATAAGGACGCAAAACAGCTTGTGCCTCTGTTAATTCACTTTGGGTAAATTCTTTTTGTTTGCGTAAAGCCCACAAGATCTTTAAAAGATCCCGGCGCCAAATACTTGGTAAAACAAAATCTTTAGCCGCACAAAAATCATACCCCGCTGCGTTTTTTGTGGCGCGCACTGGTAATTCGATCTCTTCAGTAGCATACTTTGAAACGACTTCAAATCCTCTTTTCATGTTTAAAACGTGCTATATCTAATGTAGTCAAAAATATAGCTTTCCTCCCTTGTTTGCATTGTCGAACACAACTACTTCCCATAGTTTTAAGTCATAAACCAAGACTACATTAAACACTATTGGTTTGAAAGACTTAAAGATCAGTGGTTGAGTATTTCGTGTATCGAACTTATTCATTTTAGTAGTTATTGCCATTACAATTATGATACCATTAATTTTGAAGGCAAACAGCATTTCGCTCTCATTTATTGATGCTGTGCAATCAATCGAACGGAGGCACTTTTATGGATTTCAAATGGCTAGAAAACCAACTGATCTGCCAAGATGAACATGAAGAGATGCTTGGCAATATCGGATTTAAGATGATCAATAACGAGCAAACTTATGTTATCGAACATACTTGGGTCGCTGATAAAGCGCGGGGGCAAGGTCTGGCTGAAAAGATGACTGTTTTCTTCTTAGAACATGCACGTTCTGAAAAGAAAACGATCTTGCCCCTCTGCTCGTACACACAAAACTATTTCAAGAAACATCCAGAGTTAGAAACGCTCTTGTTCAAACAAGCAAAGTAAATTATGGGAAGGATCAACTACTTACAATGGATCAAAATGAATTAAAACGTCTTGTCGGAGAAAAATCAGTCGAATGGATCAAAGATGGGATGGTCGTAGGTCTTGGGACTGGTTCGACTGTCTATTACATGGTCGAAGCTTTAGGGCGCCGGATCAAAGAAGAAGGTTTAAAGATCACTGGGGTCACGACTTCAAATGTTACAGCCGATCAAGCTCGCAAGCTTTCGATCCCGCTTGCTTCAGTCGATGAAGTTGACCATATCGATCTAGTCATCGATGGTGCAGATGAGATCTCAAGTGATTTCCAAGGGATCAAAGGTGGCGGAGCAGCTCTGCTATTTGAAAAGATCGTTGCGATCAACTCTGCTAAAGTTCTTTGGATCGTTGACGAAAGCAAAATGAAAAAACACCTAGGCGCTTTTCCGCTCCCAGTCGAAGTTATCCCTTACGGTAGTCAAAAGATCTTTGACCGTTTTGAAGCCAAAGGTCTAAATCCGACCTTTAGAAAACAAGCCAACGGGAGTTTACTACTAACAGATTCAGATAACTATATCATTGACTTGCATTTAAACGAGATCAAAGATCCACACGCTTTAGCAGATTATTTGATCAAAGAAGTCGGAGTCGTTGAACATGGTCTCTTCCTTGACATGGTCAACACTGTGATCGTCGGCAAACAAGAAGGTCCTGTTATTTTACACGCACGAGATTAAAGATCAAAGATCAGGTAGCTTGCCCAATGTCATTAAGTTAAGAGAGCTTGTATCAAATTTCAATTTAGAAATTTGATACAAGCTCTCTTTTTTGACATCTATGACGTTAATAGAGATTATTAATGTACGGAGGTGAGCATTATGAATATAGCACAACTGAAAAAGTTATTTTTAACTACCCTTGACTCGATCGACCAAGAAAAAGAAAAATATGTTGTCGATCCCAAACGTGATTTTATACGTCAGAGAAAACTTGTTTTTAAAGACACGCTACTTTATATTCTATCAATGGGTGGCGGGACTATTCTAAGTGAATTATCACAACTAACAGGAGGTATACCGGAACTCACTGTTTCAGCTTTTACACAACAAAGATATAAAGTAAAAGCTGAGGCGTTTAAAAAATTCTTCCATCTGTTTTCCGATCGATTATCACAAAACACTCAAAGTCAAATCAGGATCCTAGCTATCGATGGCTCTAGTATTCATATCCCAACTGATCCAACTGATAAAAGCTCTTATTTTCCATCTCCAAATGGTCGCAAAGCTTATAATTTACTTCACCTTAACGCACTCTTTGACTTAGACAAACAAATTTATACAGATGTGATCGTCCAAAAAGGTATGGATAATGAGCGCAATGCCTTGAATAAAATGATCGCTCGTTCTAAAATCCCTAAGGCGCTCATTATTGGCGATAGAGGATATGAATCTTATAATACCTTAGCGCACATCCAAGAAAAAGGTTGGTCTTTCTTGATCAGAGTACGAAACAACAATGGCGTGATCAGTGGAATAGCACTTCCAGATGAACGCCAATTCGATAAACATTTCACACTAAAATTAACACGTAAACAAACTAGAGAAACTAAGGAATTATTTAGAGAACGTAATTCTTATAGATTTATACCGGCCAATGTGACCTTCGATTTTTTATCACAAAAAACCAAGAAAGCTGACCCAACTGAATTTTATTCACTTGAATTTAGAATAGTACGTTTTTCTGTATCCGAAGACAAGGATGTGACTGTAGTAACTAATCTAAATCAAAGTTCATATCCAGCTTGGAAACTAAAAAAGCTTTACCATTTACGTTGGGGGATAGAAACAGCATTCAGGACATTGAAACATACCTTGGGATTATTGAACTTTCACGCTAAAAAAATAGTGGGGATCCTTCAAGAGATCTACGCTAAACTTATAGTGTACAATTTCACCCAAATGATCATAGATCATGTATCACTCCAAGAAAAGGCTCGATCATATCAATATAAAGTTAATTTTACAGTCGCTGTGAGACTGTGTAGATCTTTTATTAGAGGAAAATCCCCACCAAAACGGTTAGAATCCTATATTTCTAAAAATATTCTTCCAATCAGGAATGGTCGGCATTATAAAAGATCATCCAGCAGAAGAAAAGCATCAGGATTCAACTACAGAATAACATAAAAGAACGTGCTGATAAAAAAATTTGATTAACTATCAGCTTATTTGTCGTGATAAAAAGAGATCAGATAACTACAAAATATGTTTCTGATCTCTTTTTCAATATCTAATCTTTAGTACTGTAGGCTTAACTTAATGACATTGGGTAGCTTGCCTGATCTTTTTTTTTGCAAAACATTAACAAAAACTAATTAAAATATTTACTTGACGTTAAAAAAGGATTACACTGTTGTTAACTCAAAAAAAGGAGTGAGCGTTTTTGACAAAAGAGATCAGTACTACTCAGCTTAAAAATTTTAAAGAACAACTTGAAAGTCGCAAAGACCATCGCGTCCTCACACGGACTGTTTCACAAAACGGGATCTTTGCTTCTAGTCGTGATCAACGAGCAGATATCAACTCAGTTCCGGTATTCTCGATCGATCTTGATACTGGTAAAGTTACCAATCAAAAACAATCTGGCCGTTGCTGGATGTTTGCTGCATTGAATACGATGCGTCACGATCTACGAGCCCGCTACGATCTAGCTGATGATTTTGAGTTATCTCAAAATTATACTTTCTTCTGGGATAAACTTGAAAAAGCTAACTATTTTTACGAAAATATCTTAAAAACAGCCCTTTTCCCAACTTCTGATCGAAAAGTTGCCTGGCTTTTAGCAACTCCTCAACAAGACGGAGGCCAATGGGATATGATCATGGGCTTGATCGAAAAATACGGTGTCGTACCTAAAACAGCCATGCCTGAAACTTATAATTCCTCAGCTTCAAGTGAATTCAACGCAACTTTGAATTTGAAACTTAGAAAAGATGCTGTTACGCTCCGTGAATTAGTCCAAAATAAGGCTTCTGAAGAAGAGATCGCAGCTAAAAAAGAAAAGATGTTAGCTGAAGTTTACCGCATGGCGGCCTATAGCTTCGGTGAACCCCCAACAACATTTGACTTTGAATACCGTGATAAAGATAACAACTACCATCTCGACCAAGGTCTGACTCCAAAGTCTTTCTTTGATAAATATCTTGGGTGGCACACAAGTGATTACGTTTCTGTCATCAATGGTCCAACAGCTGACAAACCATACGACCATCTCTATACGGTAGATATGTTAGGTAATGTTGTCGGTGGTCGTGAAGTACGCCATCTAAACGTTGATATGGACACTTTCAAGCGCCTTGCTGTCAAACAGCTTGAAGCTGGTGAAAGCGTCTGGTTTGGTTGTGATGTCGGGAAATCTTCTGATCGAAAAAAAGGGATCATGGATCTTGAAGTTTACCACCGTGATCAACTCTTCGATGTCGATCTTTCAATGTCAAAAGCTGAACGCTTAGATTACAGCCAAAGTTTGATGACACATGCAATGGTCTTAACTGGCGTTGATATCGTCGCTGGCGAGACTAAAAAATGGAAAGTTGAAAACTCTTGGGGAGAAAAAGTTGGGACAAAAGGTTTCTTTGTAATGTCTGACGCCTGGATGGATGAATACTGCTACCAGATCGTTGTCAATAAGAAATTCTTGCCAGAACACTTACAAGCTGTTTTGAAAGAAGAACCTAAAGTCTTAGCACCTTGGGATCCAATGGGCTCTTTAGCTTAAAAAACTCGCTTTTCTAGACAAGCGAGTCTACTCTATAAGAGGCTGTGACATAAGTAAAAAGACATCTTCAAATTCCGGCATTCGGAATTTGAAGATGTCTTTCTTTTTCCTGAAAATACTAGTTTTTAAGACTTTGTAGTGGAAAGTAACAACGAATAATAATGCTTTATGTGAAAAAGGACTTATGTCACAGCCTCTTATTTTTTATTCTAAAATTTTTTTGGTGATGATCTGTAACTGTTCGTCCAATTCATAGATGATCGGAGTCGCATTTCCAACTTCGACTCCATCGATCCCTGTATCTGAGATCTGTTCTAAATATTTGATCAAAGCTCTTAAAGTACTACCATGAGCGACAACTAACTGATCTTTATTTCGTAATAATTCAGGAGCGATCTGATCGACCCAATAAGGAATGATCCGCCGCGAAGCTTGTGCTAGACTTTCAGCTCTAGGCACGATCGAAGCTGGATATCTCTGATAACGCCGTTCTGATTCGAAATGGTCCAGTTTAGGAGGAACAGCTTCAAATGAGCGACGCCACAAAGCTACTTGCTTTTGCCCATAAAGCTTACGCGTATAATCTTTGTTCAAGCCACGTAAAGCGCCATAATGCCGTTCATTCAAGCGCCATGTTTTAGTCAGTGGTAAATAAGCTTGCCCTAGTTCCTCTAAAACGATATCAGCGGTTTTGATCGCTCGCGTCAAACATGAAGTATGGACTTTGGTCAAAGCTAACGGTTCTTTTTTTAATAATTGTCCTGCATATTTTGCTTCTTTGATCCCAGCTTTCGTTAAAGGAGAATCTGACCAACCAGTATATACGTTTTCTTGGTTAGCTAAACTTTGTCCATGCCTGATCAACACTAATTTTACCATCAAGTTACACCTTTCTTCTGCTACTCATCATTACTATGATAACTAAAAAAGCAGCGTGCAGCAAAGCCGTCCGCTACTTAAAGGCTTTTCTAGCCACTATAACGCCATTTAGGATCAGTCAAGATCCGCGCAGCGATCAAGCCTAACGGTAAAGCGATCACGATCAAAGTCGCTTGAGTCAACCAATAAGCACCGACACTGATCGAAGTTAGACCAATATTATAAACAGCACGATACATATAAAGTCCTGGGACCATGATCACGATCGCAGGGACAGTCAGTGAGATCCGGGGATAACCTGCTTTTTTACCAATACTTGAAGCTAATAGACCTGCAACGAGCGCGCCGATAAAAGCTCCCGCTGCCGGCGGAACGTGGGTGAATTCGACTAATTCTAAGCGTAGTGTATTAGCGATCATCCCTAAAGCTCCAGCTGTCGCCGCTAACTTAGGTGAACTATTGAACATCAACGAAAAGCCAAAGACTCCACAAAAACTTGCTGGTAACCGCAATAAAAATAATTGCCATGGCGCTAGCGTTAAGGGAATAAAATTTTCCGGTCGAAAATCAATACTCATCGCTGTTAACCACCCGACTAAAGTCGCGACTACGATGATCGTTAAAGCATGCGCCATCCGTTCTAAGCCCGAGCGCATATCTAATTTAGCAATATCGAGCCCACTTGTGATGAAAGGAAAACCTGGGATCACAAAGAGCATCGCTCCGATATATCCTGCTTCGTGCCGGGAAGAGAGGGGCAAAAGTAGCGATAAAAGGCGAAATGAGCACATATACATCAAACAAGCCACTAAAACACTGACAAAGATCCCTGCAAAAAGTGTGATATGACGCCGATTCATCTCAGCTCGAAGATAATTGCCAACACCTGCACCAATAAAAGCACAAAACATCTCAACGATCCCACCGCCAAGCAAAAAGACAAAGGCACTGCAAGCTAGACCAGCTGCCAAGCCTAAGATCGGGGGGCGATAAAGCCCAGCACGTTGTTTGATATCGTCTAATAAATAATGAATATCTGCCAAAGACATTTGTCGCCCGTGCACTTCAAATTCACGAACAAAATTTTCTAATTCTGTCAGCTTGCTCGTATTGACACCCGAGGTTGCTAAAGCTAGCGTTTGTGTGTAACTTTGATCAAGTTCAAAACATGTATATTCGATCGAGACCAGTCCCACATCAGCCGTACATGTCAGTCCTAAGACTCGCGCGATACTATTCATCGAATCACGCACGCGCCAAGCCCCTGTCCCACATGCCAACATCAAGATCCCGATCCGACCAACGATCGCGGTTTTTTCTTTTAAACTTGCATCGATCGCTAAAACATCCCCAGATTCACCGACAAATTCATCCCATCTGATCGACATATGGTGATGTTTCGAGAGAGGCGCACGTTTTATCTTCTTTTTTCTTTTTTCTTCCATTCTTCACCCGACCTCTTATGTAAAATTTGTTATGCTTGGTATGTATAAACAACTTTTTATTATAACACAGGCTTTTAAAGCTTAAAAAAAACGTAATCTTTTAAATTCATTTAAGTTTTATGCCTAAAGCTTAAACTTTTGAAATGAGCGTGTATACTAAATGAGGTAGTTTTTACTTATTGAACTATGCTAAAATGAAGGCTAGTCGAAACACTAAAGAAAGGACAGGCTATATCTCTCATATAGCATTACATATTGATATGGACAACGAAAACAAACAGCCCCGACGTAATAGTCACAGTCATGCTAAAAAGATGGATACAAAGTTACGTAAGCGGATCTATCTTGGACTTTTGCTCGCAACCTTAGCTATTTTCTACGCTATTGGCGCATATGCATACAATATCTTAAATTCAGCTAAAAATACGATCGATCAAACTTATTCAAAAACAAATTTGAAAAAAAGTCGTGATGTTTCCTCTGTTTTAAAAGATAAAAGACCGATCTCGATCTTACTTTTGGGAACTGACACAGGCGATCTCGGACGAACGGATAAAGGGCGGACCGATACGATCATCGTTGCGACTGTCAACCCCTCAACTAAAACAACAACTTTGACAAGTATTCCCCGTGATACTAAAGTCAGTGTGCCCGATTCAGAAAACTCTTATGACAAGATCAACGCAGCGTACACGATCGGAGGTACTTCAACGGCCGTCAAAACAGTTCAAGATACGCTTGATATTCCGATCGATTACTATATTTTAGTCAACATGCGAGGACTAACACAATTAGTTGATGCTGTGGGCGGGATCACGATCAAACCGCTTTTGACTTTTAAATACGAAGAGGCTGATGTTACAAAAGGCAAGACTGTCAAAATGAACGGAAAACAGGCTTTAGCTTATTCTCGGATGCGTTATGACGATCCCGAAGGTGACTATGGTCGGCAAAAACGCCAAAAACAAGTTATCCAAGCGATCGTCAGCAAAGCAATGTCCGTTTCTGCGATCTCTAATTACGATAAGATCTTAAAATCGATCGGTTCAAATATGCAAACTGATTTGACTTATGGCGACATGGTCACGATCGCAACTAAATATACAGCTGCAAGTGAAAATATCAACTCAAAAGTTCTTCAAGGGCAAGACACGATGCTTGATGGCTTATCTTATCAAGTCGCAACGGCCGAAGAAAAGAAAAAGATCTCAAATGAGATCCGTGAACAACTTGGGCTAGAAAAGACTGACAAAGATTTTAGCGATCAAGCAGACAGCTATGGTAGTGACTATGGTTCGAGTGACTATGATCAAAACGATTATGATCATAGTGGCCCTGACTACAGTAATAACTATGGCAATTCAACTTATTGATAAATTTATGACACTAAAAAATGCTAGGAAACATTCCCTTTAAAAGGGTGCTTCCTAGCATTTTTTATTTCAAGCTTTTTTTACCTTGAAAAGAGATAATTATCCCAAAAAGGATCGTCAAACTATTCAAGACCAGACCTAAGCCGACGATGTTGCTGTAAAATTGTGGAACAAGTAAAAAAAGGACTCCAAAAAACGAATATAGACTTGTGACCAATGTTGAAACGACCGAAAAATCTAACTGTGTATATTCTTGATAGATCATCTTCTCAAAAATATTCCCTGAAATTCCGACTAAAACAAACCCCAAATATAGTAAGATCAATTTTATGTAAAATTGTGGAATGATAAAGATCAGTAAGAAAGCCGTTCCTGAAAAAATATAATCAATGCAAAAGAAACGCTTATGCTCGATCGAAACATACGGAGCTAAAAGTGCTCCAGTAAAATCAGCTGCACGTTGTAGTGCTAAGATCACCCCTAACCACTTAAGATCAACTTTTAAACTCACTAAATACAATGGCGCTAAAGTTGAAAGTAGATCCAATGCGCCACTTAAAAAAGCTTCGATCATAATGATCTGGCTCGCACTCTTTCGTTGAAAAAAGAGCTTACTACTCACTAAAAGGCTTTTTAGTGGCGGAAGCTTTTCAAATTGGTCGTTTTGCTTTTGACCTACGCCTTTTAATTTAAGAATAAAAAGAAAAGCCAAAACGAAAAACGGAAAACTAAGTTGGATAACGGCTAGATAAGACATGATCCCCAGTAAAAGTGAAGCGACAAAATTACTTAAAATATCGAGTGTATTTCCTGTAAAATATTGAATATCAACGGAACGTTCGATCAACTCATTTTTATTTTGTAAGATCTCAGGTACGAGTCGAGTTTGCAATGCGGCTTGTAAACTCGCAAGCAGACTGAAGAGTAGATTATACAAATATAAATAGCCCACTGATACATGCCAATAAAAGCTAAGCATTACTAAAAAGGCTACTGCAAAGTAAAGTCCTCGAAAAAATAAGAGCCATTCTTTTGTGCGTTTGATCTTCGCCAAAAAAGGACTATACAAGAAGGCTAACAGTGATGGAATCATCCCGACTAAAACAAATAGTGATAACGAATCGGCTTTGATATGATAGATCTTGACTAATCCAAGTAAAAAAGCCACTCCATAAAGACTGTCTGCAATATTATCCATACTTCCGCTATAGATCAACTTGCGAAAATCTTTAGGATATTTACTCATTAAGGTCATAGCACATCACCTGCCAATTTAGTAGATCAATTTGGATAGCATCTGGTATTTCATTACGCAAATCTACAAGTTCATAAAATGCGCGATAAGCAATCAAGCCCGCAGCCATATATGAAATAGGCGCTATTATACTCGTAGGAGCTTTATTTCCCAAAAGATTTTCATCAGTTATCATGTTCTCACTATAGAATTTTCGTAATGATTCAGTTTTTCCTGGCCTAATACATGTATAATTTATTACGGTCGAAGCATACGAACCAGCTATAAAAGGCTTACCATATTTTTCCGAAAGATCGTCAAACCAATAATCTATTACAATTTCTGGTTTATCTGCACAACAAAGTGCTAAATCAAAGTCATATTGTTTATAGACTTCATCCAAATCTTGCTTGGTCGTGATCTTTTTTTCTATAGTAATTACACTTACACTGCTATCAATTTCCTTTAAATAACGCTTAACTGTTAGGACTTTTGAATATCCTATATCTTTTTCTTGAAAAACACTCTGTCGGGTTAAATTGGATGCATCTACCTTATCGAAATCCAATAATATAAATCTTTTGACTCCTAACCTAGTCAATATTTCTGCAATATTTCCACCGATTCCCCCCATACCTACAATCAATACTTCTTTTTGAGATAATTGCTGTTGATACTTAACTGGGTCAGTATTCTCAGAAATATCGATCCACTCAAAGAAATTAATATTTCTAGAATACTTATCATCGTTATACTGATTATTTGTGAGTAAACCCTTCTTAGCCCACTTTTTAACAGTATTTAACTCATCCAAAGTATACTTATCAATATCATTAGTATCGTACCTATCTAGTTTTTTTACTAGCTCTTCATTCTTTTTAGTGTATGGTAATGATCTAACTAAAGATTCATTACCATATCCAAAGACAATTTTATCTTCCGCAACATATGGTTGCAAAGTCCTTTTCATTTTCATAAATCCTCTCCCCTTGTAACACAATCTTAATAAAGGTCTTTAATCAAAATGATCAAAGACCCTCTATAAATTATCTGCTACCAACGCGGAAGCCAACCGGTGGTAGACTACTATGTTTTGGTGCAGGTAGCCTTGACGACATATATATCACCTCGCTTTATTTAAGTTAGGCTAAGTATATTCTCATACAACATAAGTGTCAATATTTATTTTAGAAATAAATTAATTTAGTGTTATTTTTATTTATTGTATAAATAAAAAACGCTCAAACGCAATTAACCACGTTTGAGCGAGTAAAAAAATTTAATTTTCTTGGTAATGACTCAGATCAAGCAACAAACTACCATAGGCTAAACCAGCCCCAAAGCCTGTCAGTAAAGCTGTCTTTGGTCTTTGTCCTGCTTTAAGTGCTTGAGCTAACGCTAACGGGATCCCAACCGAAGAAGTATTGCCAACTTGATCAACATTGATCGCAAATCTATCTAGAGGTAATTCTAAATGATTCGCGATCTTCTCGATCAAACGTAAATTAGCTTGATGCGTCACGACTAGGTCAAGATCTTGTGGTCTCAGACCTTGGGCTTGTAAAAATTCATCGATATGAGCTAAAACAGTCGTCGTCACAAATTCAAACACAGCCCGCCCATCTTGGTAAAAAGCATCCACCTGTGGATAATTCGATGCCGCAACTTGAGTCAGTGGCGCCACCCGTCCACTGTGGATAACTTCACTATTGCCTGCAGTACACAATTTTTCAGCTAAGATCTCATCTTGAGCTTGACTAGCTTCAATGATCACGCCTGCTGCCCCATCCCCAAAGAAGACAGCCGAGGTCCGGTCAGTAAAGTCCATCATTTTCGAATTTGTTTCTGCGCTAATGATCATTACTTTTTGATATGCTCCTGAGCGAATAAACTTTTCACCTGTGGATAACGCGAAGATAAAACCTGCACACGCTGCCGAAAGATCATAAGCAAAAGCATTTTTAGCTTGAATATTACGTTGGACTAAAGCAGCCGTTGACGGTGTCAAAGCATCTGGGGTGATCGTTGAAACGATGATCAGATCAAGTTCTTCTGGCGCCAAGCGAGCTTCTTTCAACAACTTTTGGGCGACTTTTGTTGCTAGATCAGAGGTATTTTCTCCCAGTGCATAACGCCTTTCTTTGATCCCAGTATGTGCTACGATCCACTCATCTGAGGTCGCCATGATCTGACTCAATTCATCATTTGTCACGACTCTTTCAGGCAAATAGCCAGCACTTGCACTGATTTTTACAGCATTCATCTTCTTTAGCCTCATTTCTTGCGTGAAATTAAAAAAGAGCTGCGAATAATTCACAGCTCTTCTTTCAATGATGCGGGTAAATGGATTCGAACCATCACGAGCTCAATTGCTCACCAGATCCTTAGTCTGACGCGTCTGCCAATTCCGCCATACCCGCGACAACAGAATTAATTATAGCAGACATTTTCAGACGCTGCAACCTTTTTTAAAAATTTTTTTTGAGCAATTTGAGCTGGCCTCGACACTTACCACACCGATATTTTTGCACATCAACTCTTCGCTGCCGTAAATAATCTTGCTGACACTCGCAGCATTGATAATGATAGCGTGCTTTTTTGACAGTAGCTGGTGCAAACCGAAGACCACCGACTTTTTTTAAGAGCTGTTTAAAGTCTTGATCACGGTGACGATACCCTCTTTTTTCTAAATGTAAGTGATAATGACATAGCTCATGTTTGATCGTCCCGATCAAAACTTCTCGACTATGTTCAGTCAACATCTTTTGATTCAACTCTAGATCATGACTGCTCAAAAGATAACGCCCACCTGTCGTTTGTAACCGGGGATTGAAACGGGCTCGATGCTTGAATGGACGTTTGAAATATTTAAGTGAAAGCATCTCAACAAGTGCTTGCAGTTCTGCTTCAGTCATTTTCTGGTCCTAACATACTCAATTGGATCCGGTTACGCTTTAGATCGACTTCTTCAACATAAACAGTTACGATATCTCCAACTGCTACAACTTGACTTGGATGTTTGACAAAGTTTTTACTCAACTTCGAGATATGGACTAAACCATCTTGTTTGACGCCGATATCGACAAAAACTCCAAAGTCAACGACATTTCTGACCGTTCCTTGTAGTTGCATTTTAGGTTTGAGATCTTCTAAATGCAAAATATCTGATCGTAAAAGTGGGGCTGGCATCGTATCGCGAAATGTTCGCCCAGGTTTACTTAAACTTTGAACGATATCCGTTACAGTCTCTACCCCAGCCGCTTGTTTTTGAGCAAAAGCTTTGAGATCTAACGCTTCAAGTTGTTCTTTAGCGGTAGTCGTCCCTAACTGGTCGATAGAGAGCTTTGCTGCCACTAAAAGTTTTTGGGCTAAAGGATAACTTTCTGGATGGATGTCAGTGTTATCAAAAATATTTTTTCCTTCACTGATCCGTAAAAAACCAGCGGCCTGTTCATAAGCTTTCTTACCTAGACGGGGGACTTTCTTTAGCTCAGTCCGAGCTTCAAAACGACCATTTTCATCCCGATAAGCTACGATATTTTGCGCAGTCGTTTTATTTAAGCCTGAGATATGCTGAAGCAAGGCTGCACTAGCTGTATTTAAATTGACACCAGCTTGATTGACTCCTGTTTCGATCACAGTTGCCAATTTTTCATCTAATTGTTTTTCTGGAAGATCGTGTTGATACTGCCCTACCCCGATTGCTTTAGGATCGATCTTGATCAGTTCTGCTAAAGGATCTTGCAAACGACGCGCAATGCTCACAGCTGAGCGCTCTTCCACGTTAAAATCTGGAAACTCTGTCCGGGCTGCTTCACTCGCAGAATAGACAGACGCCCCGGCTTCATTAACGATCACATAGTAGACTTTTGCTGGAATTTCTTCTAAAACTTGGGCAACGAAGCGCTCTGATTCACGGCTGGCAGTCCCATTTCCGATCGCGACCATCTCAACCCCATATTTTTCGATCAAGGCTTTTAAAGTTTGCTTAGCTTGGGCTTGCTTTTTTGGATCTGGCTTTTGGCCCTTAGCTTTTTCATGGGGATAAATGACTGCTTTAGCTAAAAATTTACCAGTCGGATCAACGACTGCTAATTTGCACCCAGTGCGAAAAGCCGGATCTAGACCTAAGATCGTTTTTCCTTTAAGAGGAGCTTGCATCAAAAGATGGTATAAGTTATCCCCAAAAACTGCGATCGCTTGTTTGACTGCTTTAGCAGTCAGATCACGCCGAAGCTCACGTTCGATCGCAGGGAAAATAAAGCGTTTATAGGCATCCGTATAAGCTTTTTCAACATAAGCAACACTTGGTCCTTGTTTTTGACCGATCAGCTGTGAATGGAAATACCGTAAAACATAGCCATCATCAACCACTAAGCTAACTTTTAAAACACCTGCCTTTTCACCACGATCAAGCGCTAAGATCCGGTGATCTAAGATCGAACTGATAGCTTCTTCAAAAGCGTAATAGTCTTGATAAACACGAGTTTCATCTTTTACTTGATCTTTTAATTTACTTTCGAGATACCCTTTTTTCTGAGCATGCCGGCGCACAAAAGCACGTAAAGGGGCACTTTCACCAAACGCTTCTGCTAAGATCTCATGCGCTCCTGCTAACGCTTTTTCTTCGTCAGCGACGCCTTTAGCTTTCGCAACATATTTTTGGGCTTTACTGAACACGTCTTCAGTATCAAATTTTAAAAGTTCTTTAGCTAAGCCAGCTAAACCTTGTTCTTTAGCGATCTGAGCCTTAGTCCGCCGTTTTTGTTTAAAAGGCAAATATAGATCTTCTAACTGTTGGAGCGTTTTAGCTTCTAACAGTGCTTTTTTTAATTTAGGGGTCAACTTCTCTTGTTCTGTGATCTTTGCCACAATATCGGTCCGCTTTTTCTCGAGCTTTTCTGTTTGCTCATAGACCGTTTTGATCTCACGCAGTTCGACTTCATCTAAACTTTTAGTTGCTTCTTTACGATAACGCGCGATAAAGGGGATCGTATTTCCTTCATCTAATAATTTCAACGCCGCTTCGATCTGCTCTGGGCGATATGTGAGTTTTTCAGTGACCAATTTTACATAAGCTTGTTCCATGTTATTTTCCTCGCTTGTGATCTAGTTAGTTTTATTTTAGAGATTTTAGCTACGTAAAACAAGTTTGCATGATCAGACTTAAACGACTAAAATCAAAGATGACATTCTTGCTAGAAAGGTGGCCTAAATCGTGACGCCCACGACTGCTCTCAAACATTATTTCGGTTATGATGACTTTAAAGATGGCCAAAAACAAGTTATCGAACTCGTCTTAGCGCACCAAAACACCCTGGCATTATTGCCGACTGGTGGTGGTAAATCTCTTTGTTACCAGATCCCCGCTCTCTTGAGTCCTGATCTAACATTAGTGATCTCACCTTTGATCTCTTTGATGAAAGACCAAGTCGATAGCCTTTTGCAAAATGGGATCAGTGCCGGGTTGCTCAATAGCTCGCAAAGTTTTGCTGAAACAAAAGCAGTTTTGCAAAAGGCACGCCGCCACGAATTAAAATTGCTCTATATCGCACCAGAAAGGCTCGAAAATCAATTTTTCTTAGAACTTCTAGAAGATCTGCCAGTCTCCTTAGTCGCAGTCGATGAAGCTCATTGTATCTCTCAATGGGGACATGATTTTCGTCCCAGTTACTTAAAATTACCGCTTTTATTAGCACAACTCAAACAGGCCCCGACTGTGATCGCTCTGACTGCGACTGCGACTCCGCAAGTCGCGCACGATATCAAAACGCTCTTACAGATCCCCACCACAAATGAAGTTAAAACGAGCTTTGCACGCCCTAATCTGACGTTTAAGCTCATTAAAGGAACGAATTTTGAAAAATATTTACTTGCTTATCTCAAAGAAAATCCGCATGAATCAGGGATCATTTACGCTGCGACACGCAAAAAAGTCGAACAGCTCGGGAACCTTTTACAAAAATGTGGCTTAAATGCTGGGATCTATCATGCTGGTCTCTCTGAAACTGTACGCAAACAAAATCAAGAAGACTTTCTTTACGATCGTACCCCGATCATGGTCGCGACTAATGCTTTTGGGATGGGGATCGATAAAAGCAATGTCCGTTTTGTGATCCACGCCCAAGTTCCAGGAAGCTTAGAAGCTTATTATCAAGAAGCTGGTCGGGCTGGGCGTGATGGAGTCGCAAGTGAAGCCATCTTATTTTATAAAGAAGCTGATCTTCGTGTTCAACGCTTTTTTATTGATAATTCAGAAGCAGATGAGGCTCATCGTGAACGCGACTATTTGAAACTGCAATCTTTGAGCCGTTATGCGAATACAGAAGAGTGTCTCCAACGCTTTTTAGTCCAATATTTTGGTCAAGACTGTCCCCCCTGTCAAAAATGTACAAATTGTACAGATACTCGGGCTAAACAAGATATTACAAAAGAAGCACAAATGATCATGTCATGTATCATTCGGATGCGAGCGCATTTTGGCAAAAAGATCGTCGCCCAAGTTTTAGCCGGTTCAAAAGCTAAACGGATCTTAGAACTTGGTTTTGATCAACTCTCAACTTATGGGATCATGCACAAAAAAGCGACCGAGATCGAAAGTTTGATCGACTTTTTAACTGCAAGTGGTTACTTGGAAACAACCAACGGTCAATACCCAACTCTAAGGGTCGCAAAACGCGGAGGAGAGGTTTTACGTGGCGCAGAACAAGTCTTTATGCGCCAAGAAGTTGTCGCCAAAAAAGTCGTCATGATCGATAATGAACTCTTTGAAAAACTGCGCCATTTACGCCGTGAACTAGCTGAAGCTCAACACGTGCCCCCCTTTGTCATCTTTTCTGATCAAACTTTACATGAGATGTGTGAAAAGCTTCCGACTGATGAACGTGCTTTTCTCGAACTCAAAGGCGTCGGACACAGTAAACTTGAAAAATACGGCAAGATCTTTTTAGATGCCTTGACAAACTATCAAACTACTAAAAAAGAAGCCCATTAGTGAGCTTCTTTTTGTTTACTTCCAGAAATCATCGTAGACAGTGATCGGCAAATGCCGTTTATGTTTAGTCTTTTCAAACCAATTTTCGATCTTTTGCGCAGTTTCTGCTGCAACTTCTTTGCCTTCTAAATAGTCATCGATATCAGTATAGGTCACACCTAATGCAACTTCATCTGGTAACGCTGGTCGATCTTCTTCAAGATCTGCGGTCGGAGTCTTTTGGTAAAGATGAGCAGGGGCCCCTAATGCTTCTAACATGGCCCGACCTTGGCGCTTATCTAAACGCCAAAGTGGCATAATATCAGCCCCACCATCACCGTATTTCGTGTAAAAGCCGGTGATCGCTTCAGCCGCATGATCAGTTCCGACAACAGCGCCTGATGTTGCTCCAGCGATCGCATATTGAGCAATCATGCGTTGCCGCGCTTTGATGTTGCCTTTATTGAAATCGCTGATCGTGATCCCATTTGCTTCAACTGCTTGGACCATCGCATCACTTGCTTCTTTGATATTGACGCGCATCGTTTGGTCGGCTTGCATAAAATCGATCGCAGCTAACGCATCTTGTTCATCAGCTTGTGTGCCATAAGGTAAACGGACTGCGATAAACCGATAACTTTGATCGCCAGTCTCAGCGCGCAATTCTTCGATCGCCATTTGGCAAAGTTTCCCACAAAGCGTCGAATCCTGCCCGCCAGAGATCCCTAGGACTAGCGTTTTTAAAAATGGATGCTTCACTAAATAGGCTTTTAAAAAGTCGAGCGAACATCTGATTTCTTCTTTTGGATCGATCGTTGGTCTGACTTTCAATTCTTCAATGATCTGGGCTTGCAATGTTCGCATGCTACTACCTTCTTACTTTTCATATTTTTGACTGATACTTTCACGTACTTCTTTGATGATCTTCATCTTATTGTCATAGCATTTTTGTGAAAGATCGACTGGATAGTCTTGTGGATTTAGATCACGTTTGTATTCTTCCCATAAACTATCTAAATGCGTCTTAGCGTAAGCCTTGATCTGCGCTAAACTCGGTAGATCGTACACTAATTTTCCTTCAACAAAAATATCGACTAACAATGGACGTGCCTCAAAATCAGTCACATTCTTATTGATATACGTATATTGCGGATGGAACATATAGAGCGCTTTTTCTTTTCTTGGATCTTCATCCCACACAGTGATGTAATCACCTTCTGACTTTCCATCAGCCTTTTTGGTGATCCGCCAAACTTGTTTTCTTCCTGGAGTCGAGACTTTTTCAGCATTACTTGAGATCTTGATCGTATCCTCTAAAACACCTTGATCATCTTCGATCGCGACCATCTTGTAAACTGCACCTAAGGCTGGTTGATCATAGGCCGTGATCAATTTCGTACCCACACCCCAAACATCGATCTTCGCGCCTTGCATCTTTAAGTTAGTGATGGTCTTTTCATCAAGATCATTTGAAGCATAGATCTTAGCATCAGGAAAGCCAGCTTCATCGAGCTGTTCACGCACCCGTTTTGAGATATATGCCATATCCCCTGAATCGATCCGAACGCCTAAGAAGTTGATCTGATCTCCTAATTCTTTTGCGACTTTGATCGCATTGGGGACCCCTGAGCGCAAAGTATCGTACGTATCGACTAAAAAGACACAATCTTTATGTGTTTTAGCATATGCCATAAATGCATCATAGTCATTGCGATAAGCTTGCACAAGGGCATGGGCATGCGTTCCACTAGCTGGGATCCCAAAGATCTTAGCGGCGCGAACGTTACTTGTCGCATCAAAGCCACCGATATAAGCTGCCCGTGTCCCCCACAAAGCTGCATCAAATTCTTGCGCACGCCGCGTCCCAAATTCTAATAAACTATCTGAACCACAAGCGGAACGGACTCGTGCAGCTTTAGTGGCGATCAACGTTTGATAATTGACGATATTCAAAAGCGCTGTTTCGATCAATTGACAATCGACTAACGGTCCTTCGACTTGCAAAATCGGTTCATTGTTGAACACGACTTCACCTTCAACGGCTGAGCGGATCGTAGCTTTAAATTCAAAATTTCTGAGATAATCGATAAAGTCAGCCGGATAATCGGCTACTTCACTTAAATAAGTGAGATCTGATTCTGTAAAATGTAGGTTTTGGATGTAATTGACGATCCGTTCAAGCCCCGCAAAAATCGCATATCCATTTTTGAATGGCAGTTTCCGAAAATAGACTTCAAAGATCGCTTTTCGATCGGCTAGACCTTCACGCCAATATGTTTGCATCATATTGATCTGATACGCATCAGTATGGAGCGTATAACTGTCATCGGGATAAGTTTTGACCATTTTTAATTCCTCTTTGATAATCAAATGTTTTTCCGCCGTAGTTGGGCGAAATTGATCATATGCGTTTAATTTTATCACGTTTAGTCAAAAACACCAATCGATCGACATACTTACTGTTATAATAAAAGTATCAGTTTTCGAAAGGTGGATAAAATGGAGAAAAAATTTGCGACTGTCAATGTTTTAGGGATCGACTTTAGCAAAGTCACAGCTGATGAACTCTTAACTGAATTAAAACAAGCCAGCTTAGCCCACCAAGATCGCTTTATCGTGACGGCTAATCCTGAGATCGTTTTAGCAGCTAAAAACGATCCCGCTTATAAAAAGGCTTTAAAGACTGCCGATCATATCACAGCAGACGGGATCGGGATCATCAAAGGTGCTAAGATCTTAGGTGATCCATTACCAGAACGAGTCACTGGTTACGACACGATGCTTAGTTTACTCGAATTTGCCAATGAAACAAAAAAACGCGTCTTTTTTTTAGGCGCTAAACCAGAGGCACTCACAAAAGTCTTGGCAAAAGTCAAAAAAGACTACCCCGATCTTGTGATCGCTGGGAGTTGTGACGGCTATTTCAAAGATGAGACTAAAGTCGCACAAGCCCTCAAAAAAGCACGACCGGAACTCGTTTTTGTCGCTTTAGGCTTTCCCAAACAAGAATTTTTTATCGTCAATAATCGGACATGTGCAGATGCCTTGTGGATGGGCGTTGGGGGAAGCTTTGATGTCTTGTCAGGTCTGACTAAGCGCGCGCCCAAATGGTGGATCGAGCATCACCTTGAATGGGCGTACCGTCTTTTGAAAGAGCCGACACGTGCCAAACGAATGTTAGCTTTGCCTAAATATCTCTTACTCGTTTACCGTGAAAAGCTTTTAGCTAAAAAATAAGAGATCACTTGTTTAGAACGTTTGTCTAAACAAGTGATCTCTTTATTTTTCAAGATAAAATTCAAAGCGTTCACCGGCATACTGTGTACGCACATATTCAAAGGGACGGCCATCACCTAATTTTGTTAACTGATGTAACCTTAAGATGGCAGCTCCGCGCTTTAAATGTAGATAATCTGCGATCCGTTCTGAGGCCAACATCGCACTGACTGTTTGCTCTGCATGCCCGATCGCAAGCCCGTTTTGTTCTAACGTTTGGTAGAGCGAACGCGTCACTTGCTTACGCTCGTAATCTTTGATCAGATCATAAGGAACAGTCGCAACTTCAAAACAGATCGGCACTTCATCAGCATAACGGATCCGTTCCATCCGTAAAACTTTTTGTCCCTCTGCCAACTCTAAATGTTCACTTTCACTCAAAGAAGGCGTCGTTACAAGGTAAGAAACAGTTTTACTAGAGGGCTTTTTCCCTTGAGCCTTAGTCAAAGCGGTAAAGCTCGTTACACCAGACATCTTTTCTTGGACTTTTTTACGTGCAACATACGTTCCAGAGCCAACTTTACGCTCTAAGATCCCTTCTTCGACTAAAGTCTGGATCGCTTGTCGCAAAGTCATCCGACTAACCCCAAATTGGACTGCTAAAGCGCGTTCAGCTGGAATCCTCTCACCGATCGCCCAACGATTAGCTTCGATCTCTTTTTTTATCTTATTGTGGATCTGGATATAAACTGGTGAACTCACCGCCAAAACCCCCTAGTAATATTATTTTTTAAATTTACGCCCTAAACTATACGTCGAAACAAGCTTCAAGTCTTGGTCTAAAATATTCAGATCAGCGTCCATTCCTGGGGCCAATTTACCTTTCTTGACGAGCCCAAATTCTTTGGCTTGATTACCAGAAGTCATCTTGACTGCATCTGCGATCGAACAACCTGTAAAACGTATGATATTTTTAAAAGCATCTTCATAGCGCAAGACACTGCCGGCTAAGTTTCCCGTCTCTAGGCGCGCTTGCTTATCTTTGACGATAACTTTTTGACCACCCAATTCTGAGACTCCTTCTGGCATCCCTTTAGCCCGCATCGAATCAGTCACTAATTCGATCTTATCTGGTCCTTTTAGTTCGTATGCTAATTTTATCATATCTGGGCAAACATGGAAGCCATCGGCGATCAACTCGCAATAAATATTGTCTTCTAAAAGCGCATGACCTGTAACACCTGGCTCACGGTGTTTAAATTCCCGCTGTGCATTATATAAATGAGTCACATGGCTGGCTTTAGAATGTTTCATCTGTTCACGCGTAGCATTACTATGTCCGACTGAAGGCACGATCCCATGTTCTAAGAGATATTTTTCAAAAGCTGGCGAGGTACTATGCTCTGGTGCATAAGTCACTAACTTGATCAAATTGCCAGAAAGCTTGTTCCATTGATCAAAAACTTCAAGATCTGGTGCTTCGATATACTCTTCTGGTTGAGCGCCTTTAAAGACCGGAGATACAAAAGGACCTTCTAAATGGATCCCTTGGATAACTGGATTTTTAGCTGCCGCTTCTCTGATCGCCTGCATCGCTTTAGCAATATTTTCATGCGATTGCGTCATCGTTGTCGGAAAATACGTCGTGACCCCTTCATAGATCATCTCGTTGACCATTTTATCTAACGCTTCAGCATCACCATCCATTGCATCAAAGTCATAACCACCATGACTATGAACATCGATAAAACCTGGGATGATCGTCTTACCTGCTACATCGATCACTTCAGTATCGGTTGGTAAAGCTTGATAATCGCTCATCTTTCCGAGATCGATGATCGTTTCATCGAAACGTAAATAAGCATCTTTTAAAGTTTCTTCACCAGTATAGATAACAGCATGTTTGAGCACTTTACTCATAATTTTTGGACCCGCTTTCTTAGATTGATTACCCCTTAATAGTAATAGGTATAGACCAAAATTACAAGTTAGAATACTTATTGTCCTTGATCTTTTTTGATCGTGGCATCTAAACCTTTAACAACTGCTGTCATAAATCCAGCTTCTTCTAATGCCAACAAACCAGCGATCGTCGTGCCCCCTGGTGAACAAACATCATCGATCAGATCCATCGGCGACTTTGTTTCATGAAGCACTTTTTTGGCACTTCCTAAAACTGCTTGCGCAGCGATCTGAGTTGCTTGTGCTTTAGAAAGTCCATATTTGACTCCAGTTCTAGCCATTGCATCGATAAAGAAATAAACATAAGCCGGCGAACTCCCAGCTAAAGCAACAAAAGTGCTGAAATCTTTTTCGGGTAAGAGTTGAGTCTTGCCGACCAACTCAAAAAGTTCAGTCACGTTCTTTAACTCCTCAGAAGCTACATTTTTATTTGCGACTAATGCTGTCATACCTTCACCGATCTCAACATTGACGTTTGGCATGATCCGAATGAGCTTAACTTGAGGATCCAAAGCTTTTGTTAATTCATCTAAAGAAACCCCTGTGACCATCGACACGATAAGTGGTTTTTTTTGCTTGACACTTGCTTTGATCTCAGCTAAAACTTTTCCTAAAACTAAAGGCTTGACTGCTAAAAAGACGATGTCAGAATTTTGCACGACACTCACATTATCAGAACAAGCATATAAGCCATGTTCAGTCGCATAAGGGACATAATTCTCTTTATGCGCACTATGAACATTGATCTTTGCTTGTACTCCATTTTTTTGCCAACCATTGATGATCGCTTTTGCCATATTACCAACACCGATAAAGCCGATCTCCATAAACTTCACCTACTTTTTTTGATTGAACTACTTCTATTTGATTATAGCAAAGAATAGATCTACGCGCTTTACTTATAGACAGGCGAATATTTTTATAAAAAAAAGCCACGACTAAAAGTCGTGACTTATCAGTCATTGGGCTAGCTGGATTCGAACCAGCGCATGACGGTACCAAAAACCGTTGCCTTACCGCTTGGCTATAGCCCAATATGGTGGAAGGGAGTGGATTCGAACCACCGAACCCGAAGGAGCGGATTTACAGTCCGCCGCGTTTAGCCAGACTTCGCTACCCTTCCATTTTTTAAACTCTTATCAGACGTCTTAACGCATCCGACTTAATTATAATACCCTGTTTAGTATCAAAATGCAACACTTTTTCAAAAGTTTTTTAAATATTTTTTTGAACAAGCTTTTAGGCTTAAGAAAAAAAGCAATGACTAACTCATTGAACTAGTCATTGCTTTTACTTTAATTAACATTTTCCATTAGTTTTTTGATCCGTGGTGTTAAAACTAAAAGTAATACACCAAAGACAACTGTTACGACCCCAATCAGACCAAAGTACATAACTTCAGTATCTGCACTATATAAGCGTACGATCTGAGCATTAAAGGCTTGCGCTACAGCATCGCCTAAGAACCAAATACTCATCATTTGAGCTTGGAAGGCACGTGGCGCTAATTTAGTCGTGACTGAAAGTCCGATCGGCGAGATCAACATTTCACCGATGATAACTAACGCCCAACTCATGATCAACCATAATGGGCTAACTTTGGCACCTGTCCCAAATAAGAGACCTGGTAACATCATCCATAAGAAGGAGGCACCTGCAAAGAAGAGCCCAAAGGAGAATTTCATTGGTGAAGAAGGTTGTTTCTTACCTAACTTCGTCCACAATCTAGCAAAGAATGGAACATATAGCATGATGAACAATGGATTCATACTTTGGAACCAACTAGATGGGAAATTAAAGCCAAAGAGCGTTAAACGTGTTTGTTCGTTAGCAAATAAAGCTAAGACAACTGAACCTTGCTCTTCGATCGACCAAAATAAGACAGAAGCGATGAATAATGGGATATAAGCCCAAACACGTGAACGTTCGATCTTATCAAGTTTATCACTTGATAAGATCTTGATGAAGTAATAGACCGGAATACAGACCGCCAAGATCGTCAATAAGTTGATCACATTCATGATCGTAAACATATTGAACAGACTCATCAAGATCAAGATCAAAATGATCAAAATGCTCCAGATCGCAGTTTTCTTGCCTAAACTCTTCATTTCTTCTGGTTCAAGCGGATCAGTTGGATATAAGCTTTCTTTAGAAAGATATTTGCGGCCATCGATCCAGTATTGAACTAATCCAAAGAACATCCCGATCGCTGCTAAAGAGAAGCCTAAATGGAAGTTGACTTTTTGACCTAACCAGCCAACTGTTAGTGGTGC